>URUZ01000056.1 GCA_900551225.1 uncultured Clostridium sp. | reverse complement strand
AATATGCATACGGGGAAGTGGAACTGGAAGAAGGCTCCAGATTAAACGCAGTGGTCCGGGGCATCAGCAAAAAGAACAGGGAAGAGCTTTCGGCGAAACTTCCGTTGGACTGCCACGCTTCAATTTTTCAGCGGGAAGGCGGATTTAGGACGGTTGTATTTGATCTGGACGAAGAATAGAGGAGGAGAATAGAAATGGAGAGAAAAGAGATAGAAGCACAGGTACTGAATATGGTGGCCATGTCCTACAAGCAGGACATAGGCAGCATTTCCACATCAACGTCCTTTAAGGAGGATCTGGGAGGCGCATCTGTGCAGATGGTTGCCCTTGTATCTGAAATTGAGAACGAGCTGGATGTGGAGCTTATGCTATCAGAGGCCAGCGCATGCGCAACCGTTGCGGACCTGGTGGACCTGATCGAAGCGGAGCAGTAGGGCAAACACGCCCCAGAGCCAAGGAGGAATACCAAATGGGTTTACTTGAACGAATTTATGAGAGAGCAAAAGAGAATCCACAGAGAATCGCATTTCCCGAAGCCCTCAACGAAAAGATGCTGCAGGCTGCCTATGAGACCGGAAAAGAGGGGTATATCATCCCCATTCTTGTGGGTCACGCAGATGAAATCAGGCAGGCTTTATCCGACAGAGGGTATGAGGAGGAAGTGTTCACAATTGCGGATATCGGGGAAGAGGCTTACAAAAAGAGCCTGATCGACAAGTATGTGGCCCTGCCCCAGGCCCTGCTGAAGGAGAAGGCCCTGAACCGCCGCATGCAGAATCCGCTGTATTACGCCATGGTTATGCAAGCTGTGGATGAGGCCGACGTGACATTTGCCGGAATTGACAATACCACAGGGGACGTGCTGCTGGCAGGACAGATGGTGATCGGCTTAAAGCCGGGCATCGGCACCATCTCCAGCATCGGATTATGTGATATTCCGGGATTCCAGGGCAGCGAAGGAAGCCTTCTGGCAATCGGGGACAGCGCTGTGTGCGCCAACCCCAATGCAGAACAGCTGGCAGGCATCGCTATCTCTGCCTGTGATACGGTCAGGGCCCTTCTGGACTGGGAGCCAAGGTGCGCCATGATCAGCTATTCCACCCTGGGCAGCGGACAGGGAGAGCTGGTAGACAAGGTGGCGGAGGCAGTGAAGATAGCCAATGAGATGCGGCCCGGGCTTGCCATTGACGGTGAATTCCAGTTTGACGCCGCCATCTCCCCCGCAGTGGCGGCAAAGAAGGTGAACAGGGAGAGCAGGGTGGCCGGAAAAGCCAATGTGGTCATCTGGCCGGACCTGAATGTGGGAAATGTGGGAGTCAAGCTGATCCAGCAGTTTGGGCACGCAGACGCCTATGGGCCGATGCTTCAGGGTTTTAACAAAGTGGTGTGCGACTGCTCCAGAGGCGCTCCTGTTTCCGAGCTGAAGGGAAACATCGTCATCAGCGCGGTGAGAGCCGCCGGAAGTAAAGAGTGAGGAGAAGTACCATGAATACATATAAAGTATTGACAATCAATCCAGGCTCCACCTCCACAAAGATTGCGCTGTTTGAGGGAGAGTCATGCGTCTATTCCCAGAATGTCTCCCATGAGGCCAGAGAGCTGGAGAAATACACCACCATGGCGGATCAGCTGCCCTACCGCAGGGATACGATTCTCAGCCTTTTATCCCAGGCGGGTATCAGGCTGGAGGACGTGGACGTGTTTGTGGGCCGTGGCGGAGGTCTGCTGGCCATGGAGGGCGGAACCTACCAGGTGACAAAGCTTATGCTGGAACATGCCAGAACCTGCGCCAACGGCGTGATCCACCCCGCTGCCCTGGGATCGCAGCTCGCCCATGAATTCGCAGAAACATACGGGGCCAAAGCCATGGTTGTAAACCCGCCGGACGTGGATGAGCTCCAGGAACTGGCCCGGATCACAGGCATCAAAGGGGTGTACCGCACAGTCCACCTCCATGCCCTGAATCTGAAAGAGACGGCAATCCGGCACAGTAAGCATGTTATGGGCAAAAGCTATGAGGAGTGCAGCTATGTAGTATGCCATATCGGCGGCGGCATCTCCGTGTCCGCCCACCGCAGAGGGAAAATGATAGACGGCTGCGACATTGTAGGCGGAGAGGGGCCCATGGCTCCCACAAGATGTGGTAGCATCTCCGTGGCAAATCTGTTATCATATATGGAGACAAACCAGCTGGGGACAGCAGAAGTAAGAAAGCTCTGCACCAGAACCGGCGGTTTTGTAAATCACATGGGTATATCAGATGCCATTGAGCTGACGGGCCGCGCCGCGTCCGGCGACATGTATGCTAGTATACTATGGAACGGCATGATCTACCAGATTGTAAAATGCATCGGGTCCATGGCGGCAGCCCTTTATGGGCAGGTGGACGGCATCCTGCTGGGCGGCGGCATGGTACATAACCGGGATCTGGTGAGCCAGATCACAGAAGCCTGTTCCTTCATCGCCCCGGTGACAGCCTATCCGGGAGAGTTTGAGATGGAAGCCATGGCGGCCGGGGCCATCCGAGTGCTGGAAGGCGAGGAGGAGCTAAAGACTTACGCCGGAAAGCCTGTGTGGGACGGCTTCGGCTGGGAGTAATGGCCATGGAAGAGAGACGGATGAAGAAGATCAACATACTGACCCTGGCCGCGGGCATCGCATTCATGCCTCCCATCTGGGCTGTGGCCGCCCCCTTTATAGGGGTGAGCGTGGGCGCGGTTGCGCTGATCTGCGCGGGACTCTACGTGGCCAATGGAAACAGGCGGCAGGATGCCTTTAAAGTCTGCGCCGGTTTTCTGCTGGGGGATCTCTGGGCATTGACTGCTGTGTGGGTCATGGAAACGCTGCAGTGGAACCCTTATGCAGAGCTGTACCTCACATTGTTTGTGATGGGAGGGCTGGCGGTGATCATAGGGGAGACATTTGCGAAGCGGATATTCACTCCGGCCTGGCTGTGCGGCTGGGCCATCGGTCTGACCATCATGGGGCCCATGAAAATGGAGGAGATCGGCACCCCGCCCATACAGATCGGCGCGGCTATGGTGGTGGGCGTGCTCTACGTGGGCGTGGGCGTGGATGCATTCCAGAGGCTGCTGATACGAAAATTAAGAGATTGGAAGAGGTAAAAATGGACAAACAGCTGCAGGAAAAGTTGACAAAAAAACGGTGGGCGGTACTGGCCGCCAGCTGTTTTATTAATCTGTGTATCGGATCATTGTATGCGTGGAGCGTATTTGCGGCGCCCATGGCAGAACATTTAAACGCAGTCAATGGGACCGCTCTGACAGCGGCCAACCTGGCAGTTGTGTTTACCATAGCCAACTCAGTGGGACCGGTTACTCTGATCTCCGGCGGATTCATCAATGACAGGCTGGGGCCGAAATGGGTCATATTTGCAGGCGGAGTCCTGTTTGGAGCGGGGATGATTCTCTCCGGCATGTCCCACAGCGTCCCCATGCTGATGGCGGGATACGGGCTGGGCTGCGGCCTTGCCATGGGGCTGGTGTATGGGTGTACCATCAGCAACTCAGTCAAGTTTTTCCCGGACAAACGCGGGCTGATCGGAGGAATTGCCACGGCGTCCTACGGCATCAGCTCCGTGCTGGTTCCGCCGGTTGCAAACGCGCTCATTGACAATACAGGAGTGCTGCGCGCATTCCAGATATTGGGAATTGCGTTTATTGTAATTATCTGCGGAGGAGCGTTTCTCATAGAAAAATGCCCGGAGGGCTTTGTGCCTGCGGGCTATGTGCCTGCGGGCTATGTGCCTGCGGGCTTCGACGCTGTAAAGTCAGGGTCAGAGAATATGGCGCCAACACAGAAAAAGCCGGACAAAGACTGGCGGCAGATGCTGAAGGACCCGGTGTTCTACGTGATGATCGGCATGCTGACCTGCGGGGCGGTCTTTGGGCTGATGACGATCTCACAGGTATCGCCCATTGCACAGAATATGATCGGCATGTCCGTGGCCTCGGCTACAGCGGCTGTCTCCATACTGGCCCTCTTTAATGCAGCAGGGCGTGTGGCGGCGGGATATATATCAGATATCATCGGCAGGATCAACACCCTGGTGATCATGCTGTTTCTGGCGGTGTTCGGGCTGCTGCTGCTGTTTAGCGCAGGCCAGGGGGATGTTGTGAAGTTTTACATAGGCGTCTCTGTAGTGGGGCTCTGCTTTGGCGCGTTTATGGGCGTCTTTCCCGGGTTTACCGCAGATCAGTTCGGCCAGAAGAACAGCAGTGTGAACTATGGGATTATGTTTATCGGATTCGCCCTGGCGGGGTATCTTGGCCCTACGCTGATCGGCCGGGCATACGCCGGCACAGGCTCCTACAATACGGCCTTTGTCATGGCCATCGGGCTGGCTGTGACGGGGATTGTCCTGTCGGTTATATACCGGAGACTGACCCGGTAAGGAGAAGCCGTGAACAAGGTAAATGTGATCATTGCGGACGCAGGGCAGATAGCCGCGTCCTATGAGGAAATCATCAGCGGCATCCCCCAATATTACGCCGCCCGGTACCATCGCATCAGGAGAAGGCAGGAGGCGGACCAGGAGCTGGCCGCCGGTTACCTGTTGAGACAATACCTGGGCGTCGGCAGTGATGACCAGCTCATCAGAGGAGAACACGGGAAGCCGGAGCTGCGGTCGGGGGAGGTATATTTTAACCTGTCCCACAGCGGAGCATATGTGGTTTTAGCCATAGCGGATGTGGATATAGGCGTGGATATAGAGAAGGTCATGGCTGTGCACTGGCCCACTGTACGCAAGGTGTTCTCACGGCGTCAGCAGGAGCTGCTGGAGGGCACGCCTGAGCCAGAGCAGCCGCTGCAGTTTACCAGGCTGTGGACAGAGCGGGAGGCGGAACTCAAACTTCTGGGCACAGGGTTTGCGGTGGATCACGAGCCGGGGGACGGGCGGACAGTCCGCAGCATCAGATACAAGGAGTACATGATTACATGTGCTGCTTATGAGCAGTTTGAGATCACCTTCATCCAATGCCCAGGCCCGCAGCGCTGATATCCCAGCCAATCTAATACTGATTTAATCTCCTAAATAGACTTGCGCCTGATAATTCCATTGCAAGATGCCGGATATAACAATCTGCTGCACAGTAAACTTCGGCTGGGCGTGCTGTGCGGCAGCCATTTGCAGCAATTCATTTAATTTGCAGGCCCTGTTTTCTTCGGTGCAATCTGCACACAGATATCTGCCTTCCGGCAATATCTTTATTCCATCTATCATTTCATAGCGGATACATACGGCAAACAATCTTGACAATCCATTTTCCGTATAGATACCCGCTAGATCTTCAAATGCAAACTGATCTTTTTGCGATGGCTCAATTTTATCATAGAAGTGGCTTAAATAATCCCAAAGATTATCCAGTGTTGGCGTTTCCAGCCTGTCGGAAAGCATGATAACACGTTGGGGAAAATGTTTTACAATTACTCCCTCTGTGTAGTATTGTCCGCGAAGCGTATCTTCGTAAATGGATTTAGCCAACTTTATTTTGGCCTTGCTGTATTGAAGTAAAGCCATTTTTTCATCTGCCTTTTTTTCTGCCGCCGTCAAAAATTCAATGATTTTTTCCAGGTCATCAAAGGCTAATACCTCTTTTATCTTCTGCAGGGGCAGATCCATCTGCTGTAAAGCGCGGACGGTATTGATCCGTACTATATCCTGTTTTGTGTAATAGCGATAGTTTGTACTTTCATCTGTCATGCTTGGCTTGACCAATCCGATGCGGTCATAATGCCGCAGGGTTTCACTTGTAACATTAACGGCTTTAGCAGCCTCGCCAATTGAAAAATAATTCTTCATTATTGTAGTTTCTCCTCTTGACATTTGTGTTACACAAAAGATTATGATGATATTACCATGGAATATTGCGAAAAACAATGGCCATGTGAAAATTAGCAGGAGGAATAAACACAAATGATTGAACTGTCGAATGTTACGAAACAGTACGGCAATGTTTCTGTGTTAAAAAATGTTACGTTAAAGATTGACGAGCCGGGAATCTATTGTCTGCTGGGCAGGAATGGTGCAGGAAAAACAACGCTCCTAAAATCCATAGCAGGGTATCAAAACATTACCGGCGGCAAAATTCAGGTGGATGGAAAAGTGATCACAGCTTCGGCATTGGATACGGGGGTAAGCTATATTGAAAACTTTGCAAAGCATTTCAATCTCCCGGTAGGGAAGCTGCTGCGGATTGCGTCGGAGGTAAATCCCAATTTTGATTATGAATTAGCTGCTGAAATGATGGAACGCTTTGAACTTGATAGGATAAAGAAGTTCAATCATCTCTCCCTTGGAATGAAAACGATGGTATCCTCGATGATCTGCCTTGCAAGCAATAAGCGGGTGATTCTGCTGGACGAGCCGGTTCTGGGCTTTGATGCAATTATGCGGGTGGAGTTCTATAAAATGCTGACAGAGAGCTATCAGAAGCATCCAAGGGTGATTATTGTATCCACACACATAATTGAGGAGATTGCAAAGACAATTCAAAAACTGATTATCATTGACAATGGCTGTATCCGCTTTTTCGGCACGCTGCAGGCGGTGGAAACAAAAGCGTTCAGCGTAAGCGGTTTAAAGAAAGATGTGGATACCGCAACGGCAGATCTGAATGTTATAGGGCAGGACACCGCCGGCGGCCTGGCAACAAGCTATCTGTTTGATATTCCGCCTGCGGGGGGGCCTTCTTTGGAAATCCGCCCATTGTCACTGCAGGATTTCTTCATTCAGATGGTTGGACATAAGGGAGGTGCGAAAAAATGACTGCTGTCTTTGCAATTATCAAACGGCTTTTTGCAAGCAATAAAATCAGCTTTATTATGACTGCTGTTGTGGTGTTGTGCGCTACCACTTCCGGCGATTCTAAAATTGCTTTAAGCAATGGGAATTATACCTGGCTCCTTGCTGTTATGACGCCCTTTTTCTTTGTATTCTACGATTACACTAAGCTGAGGCACTTGGGAACAAGCAAAAAAGATTACTATATTGGAAGCCTTGCCGGTTACGGACTGATGGCGGCGGCAGTGTCCCTTGCCAACACAGGGATTCATGTTTTGATCGATCCGCTGAAAGGCACACAGATAGTTGTCAATATGATGGAGCTGTGCGGCTGGACGGCGAACGGCGTGCTCGTTGCCTTTCTGCAGCAGACCATATTTTTGCTGCTTACGATGATTTTTCTACATGTTCTGCTTTCTATGCAGACTGATTGGTATGGGTGGCTGACTGATGGTATATTGGTGGCGATTGTCTGTATTTTTACTCCCATAGCGCCACTTCGGCATATCTTAGCAGGCTTTTTCAAGATCATTATGTTTAACAGCAATGCCCTGCTGCATATTGGCAGCTGCCTGTTGTTGGGTACCATACTGTCATTGACTGGGCTGGCTGTTTTGAAAAGAAAAACACTTTGAGCATTAGAAGGAGATCAATTTATGAAAAGAATAGCAGCATTACTCATATGCCTTATTACAAGTGCCGCTTGTCTGGCCGGCTGCGCTGGCAGCGATGAGGCATTTACACAGAGAAGCTACACAGCGGATGGCGGACAAATCACAGAAGTCCGCATAGAGGTCCGGGACAGGCAGATTGAAGTGATACCTTCCGATGACAACCAGATCCATATTGACTATTTTGATAACAGCAAGGAGTATTATGATATCTCTGTGTCCGACGGCCAGGTGCTGACCATGTCTGCGGCCAGCAATAAAGATTGGAAGGATTATATAGGTGGGAAATCCGCCGCAGGTTCCCGCAAAATATCGCTGCAGCTGCCCGGCACGCATTTAGCGGCGCTGAAGGTGTCAACTACCAATGAAGACATTTCACTTTCCGCGTTGGACATGATCGGCGATATATCCCTTTCCTCGCAAGGGGGCGGCATTTTCTTTGACCAGCTGAATGCTGGAAATTCGATTCTCCTTAACGCAAAAAACGGTGATATATTGGGGACGATCATCGGAAGCTATGATGATTACGCGATTTCCTGCGACATAAAGAAGGGGGAGAGCAGCCTGCCGGCTGACAAAAAGAGCGGAACAAAAATGCTTGCGGCAGCGGTTAACAACGGAGATATAGAGATTGAGTTTATAAGCGATTAAGTATGGAGCCGGCGGACATGTGTCTGCCGGCCCTTCTACTGCCTCATTTAATAATCAGATTCCATTCTTTCTTTTCTTGAAAAACTTACGGGTTTCCGCCACAACCACGCCGTTCAGTGCAAACAGGGCGATCATGTTGGGCAGGGCCATCAGGCCGTTGAAGATATCGGCGATGGTCCACACCGCCTTGACCGTCATGTACGGACCGATGAATACTGCGAAAATGTACAGCCAGCGGTAGGCCTTGACCATCTTCATATTGCCGCCGGTCAGGTATTCCAGGCAGCGCTCGGAATAGTAGTCCCAGCCCAGGATGGTGGTAAAGGCGAAGAATACCAGGCAGAGCATCAGCAGGAAGGAGGAGGCCGCAGCTGGTATCGGAAGGCCGGTGTTAAACGCATAGTTGGTGATGGCGACGCCTGTAAGCCCATCCACCTGCCAGGCGCCGGTGAGTACGATGGACAGCCCGGTCATGGTACAGATGATAATGGTGTCGATAAATGTTCCTGTCATGGATACCAGACCCTGGCGGACCGGCTCCTTGGTCTGGGCCGCGGCCGCGGCGATGGGAGCGGAGCCAAGGCCGGATTCATTGGAGAAGATACCTCTGGCCACACCCTTCTGCATGGAAATGATCATGGTGCCCACCATACCGCCTGTGACGGCCGCCGGGTTAAATGCACCTTTTACAATAATTGTAATAGCGTGGGGAATCTCTGAAAAGTTGCATACGAGAAGCGTAACGGAGAGCAGAACGTAGCCGACCGCCATAAACGGAACGACCACTGTGGAAACGCTGGCAATCCGCTGGATCCCTCCGATCAGCACCAGGGCAACGCAGAAGCTGAGGATCAGGGAGGCGATGACCACGGTCCAGGAATAGGTACCGATTCCCGGAATGACTACGGTCCACGCCTGGTTGGGGTCAAAGAAATTGTTGACCGCAGAGGCGATTCCGTTTACCTGGGAGAAGGTGCCGATTCCGAACAGTCCCACACAGACGCCGAAGAAGGCGAAGATCCGCGCCAGCCATTTCCAGTTGGCCCCCATGCCCCGCTCTATGTAGTAGAAGGGACCGCCCAGCACGTGGTTGTGTTCATCCACAATGCGGTATTTCACTGCCAGCAGGCCCTCGGCGTATTTGGTGGCCATTCCCAGGAAGGCCGCGGCTTCCATCCAGAACAGGGCGCCGGGACCTCCGGCTGCAATAGCGGTGGCCACGCCCACGATATTGCCGGTGCCGATGGTGGCTGAGAGCGCTGTGCAGAGAGCGCCAAAGGACGTGACCTCCCCTTCTCCGCCCTCCTCGTTGAGTACCATCCACTTGAGGGCAAGAGGGAGCCTGCGGATCTGCAGAAGCCCCAGCCGCACGGTCAGCAGGATGCCTCCGGCCATTATGAGGACGATCAGAGGAACACCCCATACCAGATTGTCGATGCTCTCAAGCACCTGATTAATTGTCTGCCACATGTCTTAAAACTCCTTTCAATTTTTTATCCGTCACAAAAACAGTAAGAAGTGGGTAATGATGATTGGAGGCACTCTGCACATATTACAATGTTTTTAAAATTGACGGTATCAAAGGTATGATATTCAACGAATATTGTCAATATGTTAGTACCAGATGGTTTTGAACAGCATTTTAACAAAAAAATGCTGGTTTTGCGGCGATGTTTTTCAAGCGGTTCTAAGTTGGCCTTGCTGGGCATATATGCGTTTGATATAATGCAGTAATAAACACGCTTATCACACACGGAGGTAATTATGCCCAGTCACGTTTTAGATCTCTTTTCCCGGCCCACGGCCGCCTGGTTTGCGGCCACTTTCGGCGAACCCACCAAAGTCCAGGAGGAATCCTGGACCGCCATCGCCCAGGGCAGGCCTGTTCTGGTCAGCGCTCCCACGGGCACGGGCAAGACGCTGTCCGCCTTTTTGATCTTCATAGACCGTCTGAATGCCCTGGCGTCTAAGGGGGAGCTGAGGGAAGAGCTGTACCTGATCTATGTGTCCCCGTTAAAATCATTGGCAGGTGATATCAGGGAGAACCTGCGCAGGCCTTTGGAGGGGATACCCAGGGCAGAGGGACAGATGGGCATCGCCACAGCCATCCGTACCGGAGATACGCCCCAGAAGGACCGGCAGAGGATGGTAAAGCATCCGCCCCACATCCTGATTACCACGCCGGAGTCCCTCTATCTGATGCTGACCTCCAAAAGCGGCCGGGAGGTGCTTAAGACAGCCAGGGCGGTGATCCTGGACGAGCTTCACGCCATGATCGACACCAAAAGGGGGGCTCACCTGATGCTGAGCCTTGCCAGGCTGGATGTGCTCTGCGGCCGCAGCCTCCAGCGCATAGGCCTGTCGGCAACCATTGAGCCTCTTTTGCTGGCTGCGGAGTACCTGTCCCCCGAGCCGGCTGTGATCGCGGCCCCTGCCATGGAAAAGCAGGTGCGCATCGAGGTGGTGGGAACCGTGCCCTATGGCGAGAAGCGCAAGGACCCGGTGTGGGAGGAGCTGGCCAAGGTGGTCTACCAGCAGTGCATGGAGTGCAGAAGCGTGATTGCATTTTCCGAGGGAAGGCGTTACGCGGAGAAGCTTGCCTACTATGTGAATCTGCTGGGCGGGGAGGGCTTTGCCAAGGTCCATCACGGAAGCCTCTCCAAGGAACAGCGGCTGGAGGCGGAGAATGCCCTGCGGGAGGGAACCCTGCGCCTGCTTTGCGCCACCTCCTCCATGGAGCTGGGCATCGATGTGGGGGAGATTGACCGGGTGCTTCAGATGGGCTGTCCGCGCACTGTTTCCAGCACCATGCAGCGGCTGGGCCGGGCAGGGCACAACCCGGGCAAGGTCAGCGTTATGCGGATGTACCCCAGAACCGCCCCTGAGAGTGTGTACTGCGGCATGACGGCGGAGACAGCCAGACGCGGAGGGGTGGAGCAGGCCAGGCCGCCCAGGCTCTGCCTTGACATCCTGTCCCAGCATCTTGTATCCATGGCCGCCGGGAGCATGGGGGAGGGATACGGCGTGGAGGACGTGATGAAGGTTCTGGCGCGGGCCTATCCCTTTAAGGATGTGACTGAGGAGGATGTGAAAGGGGTTCTCAGGATGCTGGCCGGGGACTATGAGCACAACCGGGAGATTCCGGTCCGCCCCCGGGTGCTGTATGACAGAATCAGCCAGCGGGTGGAGGGGGACAACTACAGCCGCATGCTGGCGGTGGCCGCCGGAGGGACAATACCGGACAAGGGGCTTTACACGGCCAAGACAGAGGACGGGGTGACCCTGGGAGAGCTGGATGAGGAGTTTGTCTATGAGTCCCAGATCGGGGACCGTTTCCTGCTGGGAGCATTTGCCTGGCGGATTGTGGGCCAGGACAAGAATACGGTGGTGGTGACCCAGGCCCCGGTGGAGGGGGCCAGACTGCCCTTCTGGAAGGGGGAGATCCGTGGCCGGACCCTCAACAGCAGCCTGGCCTTCGGCCGGATCATGGGCCGGCTGGAGGAGGCTGCGGAGCACTCTGAGGAGAGGTTATCCAGGGAGCTTCAGAGCCTGGGTCTGGATGAGACGGCCGCGGCCACAGCCGGGGGCTTTCTGCTGCGCCAGATCGCGGCCACAGGCGGGCTGCCGGATGACAGGACGGTCATTGTGGAGCATTTCACGGACCACACGGGGAGCCATCAGGTGATGGTCCATGCGCTGCTGGGGCGGCGTGTGAACGCGCCCCTGTCCCTGCTTATGCAGCACTGGGCCAATATGGAAACGGGCGTGAACCTGGGCTGTGTGGATGAGGAGGACGGCTTTCTGCTGTATCCCTATGGGGAGGAGCAGATTCCTGAGGGCCTTTTAAACCGCATTGACCCGGACCGGGTGAGAGAGATTCTGGAAGCCGCCCTGCCCCTGACCCCGCTGTTCGGCATGACCTTCCGCTACAGCGCGGCCAGGGCGCTGATGATGGGGATGAAGCACAATGGCCGCCAGCCGCTGTGGATGCAGCGGCTGCGGAGCACGGAGATGCTGAGCTCCCTGATTGAGGAGAAGGAGCATCCCCTGATCCGGGAGACTACCAGGGAGTGTCTGGAGGACCAGTGGGATCTGTTGGGGGTCGTGGAGATCCTGAACGGTATCCGGGCCGGCCGGATCACTGTCCGGGAGGTCTATCTGGACATACCCTCCCCCATGTCCCTGCCCCTTCAGTGGCAGGCCGAGGCCGCGGAGATGTACGAATACACCCCGGCCACCCCGGGAATCCGCCAGGCAGTGTATGATGAATTAAAATACCTGGACCAGCTGAAGCCCTCCCCTGAGGATCTGTCCAGACAGCAGGAGCGCAGGAAGCTGCCGGAAAATGAGGACCAGCTCCACTCCCTTCTGATGATTGAGGGCGATCTGGCGGCCGGGGAGCTGGACGTGCCGGTGGAATGGCTGGAGCAGCTGGCACTGCGCGGGAAGGCGCTGTACCTGGAACAGGGGCTGTGGATTGCCGCGGAGCAGCGGGAGGAGTATGAGCGCGCGCTGGAGAGCGGAGGCCTGGAAGATGCCGCCCACATCGTGCGCCGCCTCCTTTTTTACCGCGGAGGCCAGACCGCCGGGGAGATCCGGGAGCGGTACTTTTTTACGGAGCATTTTGTGGATCAGGTTTTGAAGGGACTGCACAGCCAGGAGAGCGTGGTGGAGGACGGCGGCGTTTACTACCATGCCAAGCTGTATGACAGGGCCAGAAAGGCCGCAGTCAGAAGCCTGCGCCTTCAGACCACCACCAGGCCTCCGGAGCGGTATGCTGCCCTGATGGCGGACCGGGTCAGGATTCCTGGGACAGGGGAGGAGCAGCTGAAGGTGGCGGTGGAACAGTATGCCGGAACTGCATTTCCTGTAAAATTCTGGGAATCTGTTTATTTCAGGCGCAGGGTGAAGAACTACTCAGAGGCGCTGCTGGACCGTTTTCTGGCCCAGGGAGATTACTTCTGGCATATGCAGCCTGACGGGAACTTAAGCTTCTGCCCCTATGAGGCTATTGACTGGGAGCTCCCGCTCTCAGAGAATCAGGAAGGCCTGGAGGGGGACGAACAGCTGCTGTACAGGCAGTTAAAGCTGCGCGGGGCCAGCTTCATCAAGTTTCTCACAGAGATTCCCAAGGAGGACAGCGCCCAGGATGTGCTTCTGAGGCTGGCTGAAAAGGGGCTGGTCTGCGCCGACAGCTTTGTGCCGGTGAGGCAGTGGCAGAACCGGGAGAAGATCAAAAAGGCCACAGCCAGGCAGCGGGTTAACGCCCGGGTCATGGCCTTGTCGGCCGGGCGGTGGGATGTAGTGCGGCCGCTGAAGGAGAAGAGCAGGGAGGAACTGCTGGAGCGGTATTTCCGGGAGAACATTATATTGTGCAGGGAGACCTTCGCCAGATCCGCTGGGGACAGCCAGTGGACCTGGAGGGAGGCTCTGGATGTGCTGCGGATCTGGGAGTACACAGGCAGAGTCAGGAGAGGATATTTCATTGAGGGCATGTCCGGCGCCCAGTTCATCCGAAAGGAGGAGTACGAGGGGGTAACAGCTGCTCTGGACAAGGCTGATCCTGATATGCTGTGGCTCAACGCCACGGACCCGGCCCAGGTCTGGGGGAAGGCCTTAAAACAGCAGGAGGACCGGGGATTTATGATCCTGCCGGGAACTGCGGTGGCCCTTCAGGGCGGTATGCCTGTGGCAGTGATGGAGCGCCAGGGAAAGATCCTGCGGGTATTCGACGGAAGCTGCCTGGAGGCGGCAATGAGGGAATTTGTGATGGAATTTCAGAAGAAACGGCTGTTCGCAGAACAGAAACGCCTGACTGTGAAGGAATTTCCACAGAACGCCGGACCCGCCCTGACAGCGGCCGGGTTTGTGCGGGAGATGCAGGATTATGTGTTGTATCTGTAGCGTTGGCAGTTTGGAATGCCGGCTATCCCGAGCGCCCGCCTGTCCCAATCACCCACTATAACATTTTCAGAAAAGCGTCCGGTATCCGGGGAAGTCTCCCGGCTGCCGGGCGCTTTCTCCTCTGTCCCCAGCCATCTGAAAGTGAAAAAAATCTTGACATCCGGGTTAGACGGTGCTAATCTGATTATGCAGTTAGAAAATACTAACAAATTTGGTACTTTCCGGATGCTTTTTTTCAAATATCCGGTTAGCCAAAACTAATACATATGAAAGAGAGGTTTTATCATGGCAGCAGCCGTCATTTGTCTGATACTCATCATAGCAGGTATATTTGCCTTCAAGAGCTGTCTGAAGCGCCTGTCCTCAGGCTGCTGCGGTTCATCTTCCCAGCCGTCGGTAAAGAAAATCAAGGTCAGGGACAAGGACCCCTCCCATTATCCTTACCACAAACATCTGAAGGTGGATGGAATGACCTGCCAGAGCTGTTCCAACCGGGTGGAAAATGCGCTGAACGCCATGGACGGAGTGTGGGCCAGAGTCAGCTTGATGGAGGGGGAGGCGGATGTCCTCATGAAGGAGAACATGGAGGACAGCCTGTTAAAAACAGCGGTCAGGGATGCCGGATACACGGTCTATAAGATCATAAATGACTAAATTTCTCAACAAGAAAGGTTAGATTTGACGAACTCACTATGGTGTTGCTAAAGTAGATTTATGCAGCCCGTGGAAAACTTTGGTAAAGGAAGTGACGCAAGATGAAGAACCACAAATTCTGGGCCTGGGCTATGCTGTTCTGCCTGGCCATGGTTTTCTATACAGGATACAAACATAAATAAAAGGAGGATAAACAGATGTTGGATTGTCTGAAATTAAAAAAGATAGGTATTTTTGCAGGAGGAGTGCTGTTCGGAACGGCAGGAGTGAAGGTTCTGGCCAGTAAGGACGCCAAGAAGTTTTACATCAACTGCCTGGCGGCAGGGCTGCGGGCCAAGGACTGCGTTATGACCACTGCCACCAATATTCAGGAAAATGCGGACGATATCGTGGCTGAGGCGAAGGAGATCAACCGCCAGAGATCTGAGGCGGCCTACGAGGACGAGAGCCAGGAGGCAGCCGCAGAAGAAACCTGCTGCGAACCCGCTGCACAAGAATAGAGGATACCGCCTGATGGAATCGCTTCCCTCAGGCGTTCCTTTTTACATTAGGAGATGAACCATGAAGTTTGTGATAAAGCATGAAATAAGAGGAAGAATCCGGCTCCGCCTGTGCCAGGGTCCCATGACCATCCGCCAGGCGGATCTGCTGTCCTATTTTCTATCCTCCCTTCCGGGCGTGAAGGAGGTCAAGGTGTACGAGCGGACGGCGGATGCGGCCATTGTATATGAAGGGGACAGAGGGGCTCTCATCCAGGCAATGCGCCGGTTTTCCTATGAGGACCAGGCGCTGAACGGGCTTGTACCCAAGGACAGCGGTCGCGCCCTCAACCGGGAATACAAGGAGAAACTGATCCAAAAGGTGGTGGTAAAGACATTTACCAAGGTGTTTCTGCCCGCGCCGCTGAGAGCGGTTTATACGGCGCTTCAGTCGGTCCGCTACATTTATAAGGGAATCCGCTGCCTGGTGAAGGGAAAACTGGAGGTGGAGGTGTTAGATGCCACTGCCATCACTGTCTCCATTGCCCGGCTGGATTTTGATACGGCAAGCTCCGTCATGTTCCTTCTGGGAATCGGAGAACTGCTGGAAGAGTGGACCCACAAGAAATCAGTGGGAGACCTGGCCAGAAGTATGTCCCTGAACAATGAGAAGGTCTGGCAGTATGCGGACGGCGCGGAAGTCCTGGTGCCCGTCTCGCAGATCCGGGAAGGAGATCTGGTGAGCGTGCATGTGGGAAGCGTCATCCCTCTGGACGGCGTTGTGGTCAGCGGGGAGGCCATGGTGAACCAGGCGTCCATGACAGGAGAGTCCCTTCCCGTCAAAAAAGAACAGGATATGTATGTCTATGCCGGAACCGCGGTGGAGGAGGGGAACATTACCCTGTGCGTAAAGAAAGCGGCCGGGTCCACCAGGTTTGAGCGGATCGTCACCATGATCGAGGAGTCGGAGAAACTGAAATCCTCTGCGGAGGGAAAAGCCGCAGGGCTGGCAGATGCCCTGGTTCCCTGGAGCCTGGGAGGAACGGTTTTAACCTGGCTGGTCACCCGCAATGTGACTAAGGCCCTGTCCATTCTGATGGTGGACTTCTCCTGCGCCCTGAAGCTGGCCATGCCCCTGGCTGTGCTCTCAGCCATGCGTGAGGCCAGCAGCCATCAGGTGACCGTGAAGGGCGGCGTCTATCTGGAATCTGTGGCCTATGCGGACACCATTGTGTTCGACAAGACAGGCACCCTCACCAAGGCGCAGCCGGCAGTAGCCGATGTGGTGGCCTTTGAGGGGCGGGACAAGAATGAGATGCTGAGGATCGCGGCCTGCCTGGAGGAACATTTCCCCCACTCCATGGCCAATGCCGTGGTGGGTGAATCTGTGCGCCGTGGTCTGGTCCATGCGGAGATGCACTCCAGGGTGGACTACATTGTGGCCCATGGCATCGCCTCCTACATCGGCGGGGAGCGGGTGATCATCGGAAGCGCCCACTTTGTATTCGAGGATGAGAAGAGCGTGATTCCCCCGGACGAGAAGGACCTTTACGACAACCTGCCGGTCAACTACTCCCACCTGTACATGGCGGTGGGCGGCAGGCTGGCAGCGGTGATCTGCATAGAAGACCCTCTGCGCCCGGAGGCAGCAGGCGTGGTCAGCGCCCTGCGGGACATGGGGATCTCCAAGATCGTCATGATGACCGGGGACAGCGAGCGGACGGCCAGGGCAATCGCCGGGGAGGTGGCAGTGGATGAGTATTACTCCGAGGTGCTGCCCGAGGACAAGGCCCGGTTTGTGGAGGCTGAGAAAAAGGCCGGCAGGAAGGTGATCATGATCGGGGACGGAATCAATGACTCCCCTGCATTGTCCGCGGCGGACGTGGGCATCGCCATCAGTGAGGGAGCGGAGATCGCCAGGGAGATCGCGGATATCACCATCTCCGAGGACGCCCTCTACCAGCTGGTGACATTAAAAGCCATCAGCAACGGGCTGATGGCCAGAGTCCGGCAGAATTACCGGTTTGTCATTGGATTCAATATGTGCCTGATCCTTTTGGGCGTAAACGGAGTCCTTGCCCCGGCGGCATCGGCGCTGCTGCACAACACCTCCACCTTGATGGTCAGCCTCAGAAGCATGACCAATCTGCTGAAGGACTGATCCCGTCAATACTGGCTGGTCCGCTCCAGATAGTTTTCCATCCGCATCAGCCGCTCCCTGTTCTCCGTCCGGCTGCGGCGGCTTACCAGGGCGGCCGTCAGCTCCAGGTTCATCATGGCGCCGGCATAGGAGTTGTAAAATGTAAATGTCTCCACATGGTTCAGCAGGGTGACCCTGGCTGCCGCGGCAATGGGGGAGAGCGGGCTGTCGGTCACAGCCGCTACCGGGCAGCCCGCGTCAGAGGCAAGCTCTGCGGCGAACACCGCATCCCTGGAATAGCGCTTAAAGGAAATGATCACAGCCACGTCCTCCGGGCCTGCGTCGATCAGCGCATCGATAACCGGCTGCTGTCCGCCCACCAGGCAGACGCCTGCGCGGATGCAGGACAGCATGGTGGCAAAGGTGGAGGCGATGCCGTAGCAGGCCCGGAAACCTACAATATATACGCGTCTAGCCTGGGAGATCAGGTCGGCGGTGCAGATAAACTTATCAATCTGCGCGCTGTCCTGGTCTTTTTTTATATTGGCTTCAATATTTCCACCCATGGCTGAGAGCAGCTCCCGGTCCGACAGCTGGTCATAATTGCTGAGCTTCTCATAGGGGATCTCCTCCGCAGGGGCGGGCTGCCCCTGGCAGACCAGCTGGCTCTGGAGCTGCTTTTTAAACGCGGTAAATGTGTCAAAGCCCAGTCTGGCTGAGAGCCTTACAACTGTGGCAGGGCTCACCTTCAGGCAGCGGGCCGTCTCCTCAGCGGACTGGAAACAGGCCGTTCTCTGATGGTTCATAAAATACTCGAGAACAAGGGTCTCCTTGGCCGTCAGTCTGCAGCCCTTTAAACGTTCCTCAATGGTATTTATCATAAAATCCCCCGTTTCTATAAGGCTTAATCCGCCGTGGCGTATTTGTCATCATTATTCATTATACCATAAAAATAGTTGAATTCAATCATTTATTCATGAAAAAGATTGACACCATTCTTTTTGAGCGCCATAATGA
>URUZ01000055.1 GCA_900551225.1 uncultured Clostridium sp. | reverse complement strand
ATGGTGATCAACGGAGAGTACACGGAACAGCCCACGATCCAGGTATCGACTTCCTGCAACTATGCGTGGGAGTATGTAATTTTATCTTCAGTGGAGGAGCTGTACCGGTTTGCGCTGAAGCCTGAGGTGCTGGTTGAGTTCGAGCGGGCAGTGGAAGTCCAGCGGAGAAGCTATCTGCGCCGTGAATGTAAATCCCTGGAGATTCTGGAAGTGATCACCTCGTAGCTGCGAATAGTAACTAAAGAGCCTTGCCGCTCCCGCGGTTAAGGCTTTTTCACGCAACAGGGAAGGAAATCAGAGGATATTGTCCCGCAAAAGGCATAATCATGCCGAAACAGTTCAAATCATGGGAATAATTCCCGGATTAGGCTTGAAATTCTCACATGCAGACGCTATAATATTTCCATATGTGCCAAAGGCAGAGAACTGCCGGTATGAACGAGGAAGGAACAGAGTATGAAAAAAACGAATATGGCAGCAGTGATTCTGGCGGTTCTGCTGTTGGCAGTTATGACTGCCGGATGTGCCAGAAGCAGCGGTTCTGAGTTTGATCCGGTTCAGAGCAGCGTATTCATAAAGCAGGACGGAAGCATTTTAAGCGCTACCGTGGAACATACGCAGCAGGATTATTATACCGAAGAAAACCTGAAGAGTTTTGTGGAAGGAAAAGTCTCTGAGTTTAATGCTGCACAGGGAAAAGAGAGCGCTGCATACAATAAAGAAGGCGCGGAGAGGCTTCCGGTGGCTATTGTGTCCTGTTCACTGGGCGCGGGCCAGGGGGAACAGATTCTTAAGTATGTGCTGGAGTACAGTTCCTCTGATATGCTTTTCGCTTTCACCGGAACCATCAGGGATGCGGAGATGACACTTACCAGCCTGGCCACCGACAGCGTGGAAAGCCGCCTGTCCAAGGGGGACCTGGTGGGGGAACCCTTTGTGGATGCCAAGGGACAGAGTGTGGAGAGCAGCAAGATCACCAGCCAGAGCAAGCTCAGGGTAGTGGTCAGCGAAGGACCGGCAACCATCCAGACGGAGGGAAAAGTGGTTTATATGACCCAGGGCTGCACCCTGCAGGATGCTTACACCGTCACTACCCCGGGCGAGGGGATCAGTTATATTGTTTTTAAATAGTTTTGTATAGATTCTGAATTATGAAAGAGAGAGGACGAAAAGATGGAAAAGACAATGGAAAAGATTGTGGCCCTTGCCAAGACAAGAGGTTTTGTATATCCGGGTTCTGAGATTTACGGCGGTCTTGCCAATACCTGGGATTATGGTAATCTGGGCGTGGAACTGAAGAATAATGTGAAAAAAGCATGGTGGCAGAAATTTATTATGGAAAGCCCCTACAACGTGGGCGTGGACTGCGCCATTCTGATGAATTCCCAGACATGGGTAGCCAGCGGCCATCTGGGCGGTTTCTCCGATCCGCTGATGGACTGTAAAAAGTGCAAGGAGCGTTTCCGCGCGGATAAGCTGATCGAGGATTACAATGATGAGCATGGTATTGAGATTGAGGGTTCTGTGGACGCCTGGTCCCAGGAACAGATGAAGCAGTACATGGATGAGAAGAACATCTGCTGCCCCAGCTGCGGCGCCCATGACTTTACCGATATCCGCCAGTTTAACCTGATGTTCAAGACCTTCCAGGGTGTGACCGAGGATGCCAAGAACACAGTATACCTCCGCCCTGAGACAGCCCAGGGTATCTTTGTAAACTTTAAGAATGTACAGAGGACTTCCCGCAAGAAGGTGCCTTTTGGAATTGGCCAGATCGGCAAATCCTTCAGAAACGAGATCACGCCCGGCAACTTCACCTTCCGTACCAGAGAGTTTGAGCAGATGGAGCTGGAGTTCTTCTGCAAGCCCGACACAGATCTGGAGTGGTTTGCTTACTGGAAACAGTTCTGCATTGACTGGCTGCTGGCTCTGGGTATCAAGGAGGACGAGATGCGCGCCAGAGATCACGCCCCCGAGGAGCTGAGCTTCTACAGCAAGGCTACCACAGATCTGGAATTCTTATTCCCCTTCGGATGGGGCGAGCTGTGGGGCATCGCAGACCGCACGGACTATGACTTAAACCAGCATCAGACCGCATCCGGTCAGGATATGATGTATTTTGATGATGAAGCCAAGGAAAAATACATTCCTTACGTTATTGAGCCGTCACTGGGCGCAGACCGCGTAACCCTGGCCTTCCTGTGCGCTGCTTACGACGAAGAGGAGATCGGGGAGGGAGATGTGAGAACTGTTCTTCACTTCCATCCGGCCATCGCACCTGTTAAGGTGGGCATACTGCCTCTGTCCAAGAAGCTGAACGAGGGAGCTGAGAAGATTTACGCTGAGCTGTCCAAATATTACAACTGTGAGTTCGATGACCGCGGTAATATCGGCAAGCGCTACAGAAGACAGGATGAGATCGGAACCCCCTTCTGCATCACCTATGACTTTGACACAGAGAATGACCAGGCAGTGACTGTCCGTGACCGCGACACCATGGAGCAGGTGCGCGTGCCCATCGCTGAGCTGAAGGATTACTTTGCAGAGAAATTTATGTTCTAAATGATATGAATTGAGAAAAGGCCGGCATTTCGCCGGTCTTTTTGCATCTCAATTAAGTGGACAGCTGAAAAGTGTCAGAAAAATACGCCAATGACTCCGATTTTTTTCATTATGTGGTATAATATTTCATTTGAAGCCTGAAACCTTGAATTATTAATTCTGACTGCTATACTGAGGTTAAATTGGGAATGGCGGAACAGATGGGGACACGCCGGAGATTCCCGGATTTCAATGGGTTATATGGAAAGGAGAAGGGTGATATGAGACTGAAAAAACGGCTGGCAGCGCTGACAATGAGCGCTGTGATGTTCATGGGGGCATTTGGACTGGAAGCTTGGGGGGCGCCGGGACCGTCGGGGACGATTCCTCAGACAGCGGTGCAGGTATTTTCCGGGGAAACAGGGGGGATGCAGTATGACGTTACATTCCCGGTGGACGGGAAGAAAATGAGCACAGCGCTGGCTGTCAATGATATGAAAACGTTCTGGGGCTACCAGGGACAGGGCTACATCTACCTGACCGCAGAGGGAGCTGCCAGTGCGGAAATATTCGTCAATGGGGCGGCCGTGAGCCTGGGCGGCGGACTGCAGAGCGGCGCGGTAAAGGTGGATATCAGCGGTGTGACGCGCAACGGAGCCAACACGATCCAGGTGGTGAATGTAAAACCGGATACGGCTTCCATTAACGTGAAAATACCATATCCGGTTATTATCCAGGGAAAACCAGAGGATGTGGGGATGTCCTCGCAGAAGCTGGAAATGCTGGATCTTCTGATCAGGAAAGAGGTGGAGTATGGATTCCCCGGGGGCCAGCTGGTAATCGTGAAGGACGGCCGTATGGTGAAAAACACCTCCTACGGCTACCTGAACGCCTATAATAGGGATGGTTCCCGCATGGCGGAGCCGGTGAAGGCCACTGTGGACACCATGTACGATCTGGCCTCCAATACCAAGATGTACGCCACCAACCTGGCGCTGGAAAAACTGGTGGATGAGGGAAGACTGGATATTAACCAGAAAATTACAGAGTTCTTCCCCAACTTCCGCGATCCCAGGGGCGCTAAGATCAAAGGAAAGGCAGAGCTGCGGGTGTCGGATCTGCTTCACCACGAGGCTGGATTCACGGCAGGGCCTAAGTTCTACCGGGAAGATATGGATGTGGATGATCAGGTGGCGGACGGTGTAAACCAGGTGTATTCTCTGGATAAGGAAACCACTAAAACTGCGATTCTGGAGCGGCTGCCTCTGGAATATACGCCTCACAGCAAGACGTTGTATTCTGATGTGGACTATATGCTTCTGGGCTTTATTGTGGAACATATTACGGGTATGCCTCTGGACCAGTATGTCCGGGAGAATATCTACCGGCCCATGGGGCTTGGGCGTATCACCTTTAATCCTCTGCTGAACGGATTTGCCAGGGAGGACTGCGCGGCCACAGAATTAAATGGGAATTCCAGGGATGGGATCAACCCGTTTACTGTAAACAGGGACTACACCATACAGGGCGAGGTCCACGATGAAAAAGCATTTTACTCCATGGGCGGTGTATCGGGGCATGCGGGGCTGTTCGCCAACGGTGCCAGCCTGGCGGCAGTCTGCCAGGTGATGATGAACGGGGGCTACGGCGAAAACCGTTTCTTCAGCAGGGATGTGATCGAGCAGTTTACAAAACCCAAGGACAGCGACAGCAGCTATGGGCTGGGCTGGCGCAGAAACGGCGGGGAAAGCTATGAGTGGGCCTTCGGCGAGCAGGCGGATCTGGATGTGATCGGCCACACCGGCTGGACCGGTACTCTGACAGTGATCGACCCGGATCAGAACCTGATTATTGTCTGGCTGACCAATGCCAAGAATTCTCCGGTTATAGATCCGGTATCGGATAAGAATACATTTGTGGGGGATATGTTCCTCAGCAAGACCTATGGAACGATTCCGACCCTGGTGTATGAGAGCATGAACGGCAGCGGCACCGGCAGCATGGATGCGCTGCTGGCCCAGCTGGTAGCTGATAAGGCCAACATTATGGCGTCCCAGCCCAAGCTGCAGAACTACGCCTCCAATCAGGACCTGTGTGCCCTGGCAGATGTGGCTGTGACCCGGGCGGAACAGACCAGGGGAAGTGAGAATGTGAGAAGAGCCAGAGAGGCTGTGGCGAAGCTGCCGGACGGAGCGGAAAAGACTGCGTTTGAGGCGAGAGTGAACGCAGTGCAATAATGAACGAATGAATGAATGAATGCGGTCCGGCAGTGGGCGGACTGCATAAAAGATAGGCGGATGCACCGGAGACGGTGCGCCGCCTTTTTTAATTGGG
This sequence comes from uncultured Clostridium sp., assembly GCA_900551225.1. GTDB lineage: Bacteria > Bacillota > Clostridia > Lachnospirales > Lachnospiraceae > Enterocloster. The sequence goes on along the minus strand of URUZ01000055.1, from coordinate 13,542 downwards.
GAGGTGAATCGCTGGGGGTGGGGGAGCTGGGAGCGGTGAATCGCTGGGAGCGGTGAATCGCTGGGAGCGGTGAATCGCTGAGTGCGGTGAATCGCTGGGAGCGATGAATCGCTGGGGAAGGTGAATCACTGGGTGAGGTGAATCACCGGAGCGCGGGAGTCATTGCTGGACGCGGTGAACGGACAGCAGCCTTTATCTCAAGGCCGACCGGCCTACCGCCTGCCCCATTCTGACCCTGGTCTCAGTTCCGCCTGCGGAGGCAGACAGTATGGACGGGTCCGGCACCACGGCTCCTGGCATAAAGAGCAGCACAACCGTGGAGCCGCCGAAGGCAAAATACCCTTTTTCGGCCCCGCGTTTTACATCCAGACGGGTGTAGGCCGCGTGGTGGTTAACGATTTTACCCACCATCAGCGCGCCCACCTCCATCATCAGGTAGGTGCCGAAGTGCTGGGAGCGCACCACAGTGTACTCCCGGCTGTTTTCCTTGTAGATGGGGAAATGGTCGTTAGCCACAGGATTCACAGTGTGCAGGATGCCGGGAATGCGCCGGTAGTGGGCACGGAGTCCGCCGTCAGGCCAGGAATAGCGGTGATAATCATCTACACACAGGCGGAACACCATGGCAGTGCCACCTGCAAAACGGTCCGCCAGCCTGTCGTCGCACAGCAGGTCCCTGAGGCCGTAGGGAGTCTGTTTGATCCGGAAAATCTGGTCCCTGCCAATGGGATAGACCGTAAGCCTCGCGTCACAGGGGCTGCACAACACCGTTTGATCCGGGTCAAATGGGCGGGCGCCCGGATTCAGTCTCCTGGTGAACAGCTGGTTAAAGGACCTGTAGCGGCCTCCGGCCGGCCGTTCACACTGGGACAGATCAAGATGGTTTGCCCGTATGAAGAAGGTATTCAAGGCCGAGGACAGAGGCGAGTCTAAAAAATATCCTCCGATTCTGGATATGGCCGGATGAGTGAACGGCTTGATCAGGGCCCGCCCTGCGGCGTGTCCGTAAATCATCTGCAGCAGACGGTCCTGAAAGCCTGATGGCTGTGTCTGGCGGAGGTCTGTTCTTTTATGCTTCATGGTATTGGCTCCTTTGTTTTTTGCGATGGTTATAGTGGGCCGGCAGTTTCTTCCGGTTCCTATGCCTTTCAATAAATATTCCCAGGTGGTCGAAAACCCGTCCGTATGTCTTCCACAGTGCGGGGATCTGTCCCACCCGCAGCGAAACTTCCGCCAGGATGACGGCTCCGGCCACATCCGCAATTACGTGCTGTCTGGTCACCAGTGTGGAGATAAACACCAAAATGGCCATCACGCAGGAACCACGGCGGTACCACAGCGGGATTTTGGTATTTTTACGGATACCAATGTAGCAGAACCAGCTGACCAGGCAGTGGATGGAAGGAAACAGGTTCACCGGGGTGTCCACTGAGTAGAGCAGTCCCACCGCTTGGTTCCAGAAGCCGGAATCCTGCAGCAGGGGGCGCTGGTTGGTGGTGGGGAACGCCAGAAAAAAGATCAGGCAGATCACCCGTGAAAGAAAGTCAGCAGTAAAAAACCGGTAGCACTCCTCCTTATCCTGACAGGCGATCAGGATATAATTTACAATCCAGAACAGGTAGCAGCCCAGATAAATGATCAGGAACTGGGGAATAAACGGTATATACCCATCCAGAAAGCTGGTTGGGTTGTAATGCGTCCAGCCTGCTGAAATCAGCTTGGAGCCGCTGTACACCAGCCCGTTAAAGGCTGCGGCAAACAGCAGAGGGAGCAGGGCATACCCGGGAATCAGGCCCCTTAGCTTTTTGTATTGTGTTTTCATGGTCGGTTACCTCCCAAATACATCCATTATAACAAATATACGGCAGGAAACAAGGAAGGAAGAGGGTAAATTTATAAAATTTAGAATCATTTTATAAACGTAGATAGGTAAATGTGGTATACTTACAGGAAGCGGGTGACAGGCTGCCCCCGGATGTGCATGCATATCCGGGGGCAATAAAAATAGATGAAGGAGGCAGCCCCTATGAGATTGAAAACCCGTCTGGCAGTAGCATTTCTGATCATAACCATTGTTCCGCTCATGCTGTTTTATGTGGCAGTTGTGGGACTCACCAGCTATCAGACGAATTCCTTCAAAAAAGAATACCAGCTGACAGATAATGTGGATCTGTTTTCCGGCAACTCCCTGCAGATATTCAACCGGCTGACCAAGCGGTCACAGGAGGAGATCAGGCAGACCTTGAAGAACGAGCCGGAGCTGTATGAGGACCAGGGATATCTGGATAAGGTTAATGAAGAATTAAAGAGCCACTATGCGTACCTGATTGTGCGCAAAGGCGATGAGATTGTTTACTGCGGAGACAGCGACAAGAAGATGGATATGCAGCTCTTCGACCAGCTGTCGAAATTCGGGACCATCAGAGGCGACCTGGAGGGCGGTGTATATCTGGACGGAGAGAGCCAGCATCTGATCAAACCCATGGATTTTGAGTATTCTGACGGGATAAAGGGAAGTGTGTTTATCGTGTCCAATGTGGGAGATCTGGTGCCTGAAGTGAAATCCATGATCCGCGAGATGCTGTTCCTGGGAATTGTCATCCTGGTGGTGGCGGGAATCACGCTGACACTGTGGGTATACCGATCCATTTTAAGTCCGCTGAACAAGCTGCAGGAGGCCACCAAGAAGATCAAGAACGGCAACCTGGACTTTACGCTGGATGTGGACGCTGATGATGAGATCGGACAGCTGTGCAATGACTTTGAGGAGATGCGCCTCCGGCTTAAGGAGAACGCTGAGGAGAAGGTACAGTACGATAAGGAGAGCAAAGAGCTGATCAGCAACATTTCCCATGATCTGAAGACGCCAATCACGGCCATCAAGGGATATGTGGAAGGAATTCAGGACGGAGTGGCATCCTCGCCGGAAAGGCTGGACAAATACATCCGTACCATATACAATAAGGCTAATGACATGGACCGGTTGATCGATGAGCTGACATTTTACTCCAAGATCGACACAAACAAGATCCCATATACATTTTCCAAGATCAATGTGGCCCAGTATTTTAAGGACTGCATCGATGAGGTGGGACTGGATATGGAATCACGCAGCATCGAGCTGGGATATTTCAACTACGTGGACGAGGAAGTGGTTATTATCGCCGACGCGGAGCAGATGAAGCGGGTGATTAACAACATTATCGGCAATTCAGTAAAATATCTGGATAAGAAAAAGGGTATTATCAATATTAGGATCAAAGACGTGGGTGATTTCATCCAGGTAGAGATTGAGGACAACGGCAAAGGGATAGCGGCCAAGGATCTGCCCAGCATATTCGACCGGTTCTACCGCACCGACTCTTCCCGCAATTCTTCTCAGGGAGGCAGCGGCATAGGTCTGTCCATTGTACGCAAGATCATCGAAGATCATGGAGGCCGTATATGGGCTACCAGCAAAGAGGGCATAGGAACTGAGGTTCATTTTGTCCTAAGAAAATATCAGGAGGTCATACAGGATGAGCAAAATACTAATCGTTGAGGACGAGGAGAGCATCGCAGAGCTGGAGAAGGATTATCTGGAACTGTCCGGCTTTGAGGTGGAGATCAAGAACAATGGAACCGAGGGACTTGAGAAAGCGCTGAACGAGGAATTCGATTTATTTATTCTGGATCTGATGCTGCCCGGCACCGACGGTTTCGAGATCTGCAAAAAGATCCGGGAAGTGAAGAATACGCCCATCATCATGGTTTCCGCCAAGAAGGAAGACATAGACAAGATCCGTGGATTAGGTCTGGGGGCGGACGATTATATTACCAAGCCCTTCAGCCCCAGCGAGATGGTGGCACGGGTGAAGGCCCACATGGCGCGGTACGAGCGCCTCATCGGCAGCGGTCAGCCCTCCAATGAGATGGTTGAGATCCGCGGCCTGAAGATCGACAAGACAGCCCGCCGGGTGTGGGTCAATGGAGAGGAGAAAACCTTTACTACCAAGGAATTCGACCTGCTGACCTTCCTGGCCCAGAATCCCAACCACGTATTCACCAAGGAGGAACTGTTCAGCAAGATCTGGGACATGGAATCCATTGGGGACATCGCCACAGTGACGGTGCATATCAAGAAGATCCGTGAGAAGATTGAGTTTAATACGGCGAAGCCCCAGTATATTGAGACGATATGGGGCGTGGGGTACCGGTTTAAGGTGTGATATTGACATAACACTTGATTTGGTGTAGAATAATCTTAGCTAGGAAGTTAAGTATGTCCATTTGGGCACAAAGCGAAATCCCGTGTATGCCAGTACACGGGATTTCTTTTGGGCTAGCTGTCCCTATTCTTTCGATCCAGCCACTATAGCAGCCCGATACAGCCCGGTACATTAACGCGCCCCAGAACCGCAAGGATCTGAGGCGCGTTTTACCGTCCGCAGCCAGCTGCCTGCCGGTTTGGAAACAGTTGACACTCCATTTATTATGCATTATGTTATAAAGAGTACCGATTCAGCAGAAAAGGGAAGGGGGTGTATCGCTTCTGGTGGGGAAAACATTAAATGAGATTTTGTCACTTCCGGAGTGCGGGGATCTGGCGGTGGCTGCGGGCAGGCAGGGGCTGGACCGGGAGGGGGAATGGTTTGAGACAGTGGAGTCTGCGGAGAGGATTCCATTTGCAGGGCCGGGCATTCTGGGATTTACCTCAGGAGTCCAGGCTGAGAATGAGGAAGGGCTTCTGGAATTTGTTAAATGCTGCTGCGGGCAGCATTTTTCCGGCCTGGTGATTCTGACAGGGGGAGAACATTTACGGCGAGTGCCGGACCGGGTGGCCGCTTATGCTGAGGAGCAGGGCTTCCCGCTTCTGACCGCGGACTGGGCCAAGCCCATATCTGGGTATGCCAGGGCGATTGGGGCGTATCTGCTTGGACAACGGGAGGAAAAACTGACGGTTCACCAGTTTTTGGAAAAAGTCTTTCGGGGTGAGATAACTGTCAGGGGAAATGCCCAGGCGGAGGCTGTGTTTGACAAGCTGGGCATCCGGGACGGGGTGAAGTATCTCACAGGTGTGTACAAGCTGGTCTGGGAGGAGGCGCCGGAGGAACGGCAGTTCCGGCAGCAGCGCCAGGAGCTGATGGAGAAAATCCGGGGAATTGTGCCGGTGTCCAGCGTAATTCTGCCTATGGAATACGGCGCCGCGTCCCTGATGTGGGAGAGGGATTCACAGCCCGCGGCGGGAGAGAATTTCTTGTCGGAGCTGAGAAGGATTTCTGTGGAGCTGGAGGAAAACTGGCCGGGTCTGGTGGTCAAGGCGGGGCTGGGCAGCATGTCCACAAACCCGGAGGAGCTGGGGGACTGCTGCCAGAAAGCGTGTGCTGTAACGAAATATGTACAGGCGGAGCTTCAGAAGGAGCGGCTGATCTACCATTACAGCCAGATGGGGCTGATCCGCCTGATTTTGGAATGCCGGGACAAGGCATTTCTGGAGGAGTTCCGGAAAGAGAATTTCGATGCGCTGGAAATGTATGACCAGCTGAATAATACGGATCTGTGCGCATTTCTGGAAACCTACTACCAGTGCAACTGCAGTGTGAGGAAGGTCAGTGAGACGGCGTATCTGCACAAGAACACTGTTTTGTACAAGCTGAAGAAGATTGAGGGGATTCTGCACTGCGATTTTGATAATACCGATGATTTGCTGAATATACGGACTGCCCTGTTGATCCGCGATGTGATTGGCAGCAGAGAACCGTGACCGGGCTGAGATCGGGGAGGAGATGGATAAATCATGAATTTTTACATAGTGGATGCATTCACGGAGGAGGTAATGGGCGGGAATACAGCCGGGGTTATCCTGCTGGATCAGGACAGCGGGCCGCTTAATACGGCTTACATGGGGAAGCTGGCCGCGGAGTTGAAGTATAACATAACGGTGTTCGTGTGCAGATTGAGCGGACGTGAATTCGGATTGAAGTTTTTTTCGCCGGCTGATGAGGTGGATCTGTGCGGTCATGCAACCATCGCAGCATTTACCGCTATGATGGATGCAGGATGGATCACAGAGGACGGCAGATACAGCTACCAGACCCCAGTGGGTATCCTGGAGGCAGTGATCAAGGAGGGGTTTGTGCTGATCGAGCAGGGCGAGGGCAGGACTGTCCATGAGATCAGCAGCCAGCTGGAGCTGGGGAGGCTGTACGAGATTCTCGGGGTCCGCTGCCAGGAAGTGCATGGAAGAGGGCTGGACGGAAGGGATATACTGCTGTACCCCACAGCTGTGTCCACAGGAATTGTGGATCTGATGGTGCCAGTGGAAAACCTTGGGGAGCTGTGGCAGGTGGACCCGGATTATCATGTGCTGAAGAAGATGTCCAGGGAATATGAGGTGGCCAGCTTTCATGTGTATGCCCTTGATGAGAGCGGGACAGCTGCAGCCAGATGCCGGAATTTTGCGCCTTTGTACGGAGTGATGGAGGATATTGCAACAGGTACTGCCAATGCCTCCCTGGCCTACCATCTCTACAGCAGAGGCATGGTTCCGCAGAAGAAGGAGAGCGTATTCATCCAGGGGGAAAAGCTGGGTCGGCCCAGCAAGATACTGACTTACATCAAGAACTGCGGGGAGGGCAATGTGAAGATCCAGGTGGGCGGAAAGGGCGCTATCCTGGTGCGCGGGACCATCTCGCTGTAGGTGCCAGGGAAACACAAATGTCTAAAGTGAAATGTCAAAAGCCATAGGATTACGAATGAAAATTGTGCGAATCACACAATTCAACATTTGATCCTATGGCTTTTTTATGCATAATCATTACTTTGTGTATTTGCCCATAGTTCTTTGTGTGTTTGAATATATACAATCGGACCTGCCGAAGGTAAGATATTGATAGATTAATTGTACCGGTAGAAATACAATCGGACAGATCAGGAGGGGAGGATGAGGGGATGAAGAAAGGGGAATTTGGGATCAGCCCGGTTACTGCGGGGGTGGGAGTTCTCTCGGTATTTACCTTCGTATTTTTTCTGGCTAATTATCCAGATGCCATGCTTGCCGGTGTGAATTCGGCGTTTCTGGGGGCAACGCGGATCTTCTGTGTCCCGCTGATGGTGTTCACCTTTGTGACAACGATTCTGGCTTTTTATCTGGCATTTGGAAAATACGGCAATATCAGACTGGGGGAGGGGAAACCGGAATACTCCAATTTCAGCTACATCACCATGATGGCTCTGGCGGCCCTGGCTTCCGCGGCAGTCTATTGGTCCTTCACAGAGTGGGCCAGTTACTATGAGGCGCCGGGCCTGCATTTGCCCCCTTATTCGGTGGAGGCGCTGGAAGCGTCACTGGGGTATTCCTTTTTCCACTGGGGATTTGCCACCCAGGGCCCCTATGTGCTGGCCGGTGTGGCGGTGGCCTACGCGGTCTACAATAAAAAGGTGTCATTTATGAAGGTCAGCACAGTGTGTGAGCGGATGATGGGAGATTTTAAATACAGAAAGATCATTGGCAAACTCATTGATATCTCTGTTGTGTTCTGCATTGTGGGGGCAGCGGGATGTACACTGGGGCTGGCGGTTCCACTGGAGACAGGAGCCTTAAAGCAGGTGTTTGGAATGGAGACTACATTTGCCGTCCAGGTTGGCGTGGTGGTGGTGATCGCTGCGATCTTCACTTTTACATCGTTTCTGGGAATGGAAAAGGGGAAAAAGACCATCAGCAACCTGGCGGCCGGGCTGTGTATCCTGTTTCTGCTGTACATACTGTTTGCCGGGCCAACCAATTTTATCCTGAAGAATTTCATCAGCAGCCTTGGCTGGATGGGGGATAAATACCTGCGGATGAGCTTTTTCACAGACCCTATCGAAAATTCCGGTTTCCCGGAGCAGTGGACCTTGTTCTTCCAGGCCTTTTGCCTGACCTATACAGCGCTGATGGGAATCTTCGTGGCCAAGGTTTCTAAGGGCAGAACCATACGGGAGGTATCCCTCTGCTGCCTGTTTGGCATCAGTATCAGCGTTTGGGTATTGTTCGCCATAGACGGTGGATATGCCATTTACGCCCAGACCCAGGGAATCGTCAGCGTCACTGAGCTGCTGAAAAACGGCGGAGGGCAGGATCTGGTGTATGGGGTGATTCGGACACTGCCGGGAGGTGAAAAGGCGCTGCCCTTTATCATGCTGGTAATGATCGCCGGATTCGTGGCCTCCAGCCTGGATTCGGCCTCCTTTTCCCTGGCCCAGACAGTCACATCCAGGCTGGACCGGGATGGAAATGTGAGCACAGGGCTGCGGGTTCTCTGCTGCCTGGTGCTGACTATGGTGCCGCTGTCCATGATGTTTGTCAAAGCCGATTTTTCTGCGCTGAAGAGCCTGGCCATCCTGGTGGCGGTCCCCTTTATGTTTGTGGTTATCTTTATGGAGATTGTGCTGTTTAAATGGCTGAGGGAAGATTGGGAATCACAAAATGCGAGTATTCAAAGTAAGAAAGGAGATATATATGAAACTGACAAGTTATGAGAAGGAAATGCTGAACGGCGATCACGGGGAAGTCCGGCAGCAGGCGATGCAGGTTCTGTATGATCTTGCAAAGTTCCATGATGTGGAGCGGTTTGTGGAGATCGTGGGCTGCCATGACGACAGCACAGTGTACGCTGGGGAAGCCCAGGTTGCATTTGCAGAGATGATTGCGGAGAAAGGGGCCAGGTTCGCGGTTCCCACCACCACCAATGCCACATCCTGCGACATGCTGAAATGGCACCGCCAGAAACACGATGTGGAGGTCATGAGCGCCACACGCCGGATCGAGGCTTCCCATATCAAGATGGGCGCTATTCCCACCTGGTCCTGCGCGCCGTACCAGGCAGGCTTCCAGCCCTCCTTTGGGCAGCAGCTGGCCTGTGCGGAATCCAACGTAATTTGTTATTATAACTCCATCATAGGCGCCAGGACCAACCGCTATGCCGGCCCCTTGGAGCTGCTGTGCGGTATTGCCGGAAGAGTCCCCTATTTCGGCCTTCATGTGCCGGAGAACCGGTACGCCAAGGGCCTGGTGAAGCTGGGGGATGACATCAAGCTGGAGTATTTCGAGGACGAGTCCATGTATCCTCTGGTATCCTACGCCTTCGGCTCCATTGTGGGCGACCGGATCTGGGCCCTTGAGGGGATGCCCGCCAATATTACCAATGACAACTTAAAGCAGTGCAGCGCCACCGCGGCTTCCTCCGGCGGAATCGCCCTGTTCCACATGATCGGCGTCACACCCGAAGCACAGACCCTGGAGATGGCCTTCGGCGGCAGGCAGCCTGAGGAGGTGGTGGAGATCCATATCAAGGACCTGGAGGAGGCGGAGCGTCAGCTGACCAACTACGAGGTGGACGGGGACATTGATATTGTACTTCTGGGATGTCCGCATTTCTCCTACGACGAGTGCGCCAAGCTGGAAATGCTGATGAACGGACGCAAGGTCGGCGATGCCACAGAGCTGTGGATCATCGTGGGCCGGGCTACAGTGGACCGCTTAAAGGACAGCGGGCTGTATGAGCGGCTGACTGCCCTGGGCATCCAGATCTACAGCGACGGCTGTATCCTGGAGTACCGTTCCCAGAAACTGGGAACCAAAACCATCATGTCCAATTCCGGAAAATTTGATACATACTGTTTCAGCATGAGAGGCATCCAGCCCGTATTCGGCAATCTGCGGGAGTGCGTTGAAACGGCAGTGGCAGGTAAGATCGTGAAAGGAGTCAGACCATGGAAAAAGTGAGCATGAAATGTAAGGTAGCCGTATCCGGCAATGTGAGAGCAAAATTATTGTATTCGAAGGATTCCTTCTGTTTCTGGGGCGGTGCAGATCCACAGAGCGGCTTAATCCGCGACAACCGCAGTGACTGTTATGAGAAGAATATGGCTGGCCAGGTGTTTGCCTTCCCATTTGGCAAGGGCAGCAGCGGAGCCGGTCTGGTGATCCTGGAGCAGGTGCGCCTGGACTGTGCCCCTGCGGCCATTATCAACCTGCGCAGCGATCCGGTGATCCTGACAGGTCCCCTGATTGCAAAGCATTTTTACAACAAGAGTATACCGGTTGTGAACCTGTCGGAGGAGGATTACGGGAAATTGGAGGGAGCCAGGGAGATCGAGTTCTTCGAGGATCAGGATTATATCGACGTGTACTATTGAAACCGGGAAGGGAACGTTTTTTAAGGGGGATCTAAATGGATAACAAACACAAATTAAATAAACTTGCATTCTGGCCGGCGCTGGTCTGTCTGATTATATTCATAGCCTTCGGTGTGTTTAAGCAGGAGGCCATGGGCGAACTGCTCAACACCATTATGTACGCCATGGCGGACCAGGTGGGGTGGTTCCTGGAACTGCTGGCAATCATTATCATCATTCTGACCTTTGTGCTGGCTTTGTCCAAGTTCGGCAATATCAGAATCGGCGGCCCTGCTGCAAAGCCGGATTTTAAGACCTGGAACTGGATCACAATGTCCCTGTGCGGCGGTATTGGAACCGGACTGCTGTTCTGGGCAATGGGTGAACCCATATTCCACTTTATGACCCCTCCCGCGGCGGCGGGGGTGGTGCCCGGGTCCAGAGAAGCGGCCATATTCGCTATCTCCCAGACCATGTGGCAGTGGTCTGTACCTCAATACTGCATGTACACCATCTGCGCGGTGGCATTTGCCATACTTACTTATAATATGAAGAAACCCCTGGCATTCGGCCCGGTACTGACCACCAGCATCGGCAAAAAGGGCAGGAAGTTTGAAACCCTGGTTCATGCCATTGTGATCTTCTCCCTGTGCGGGGCAGTGGCAAGCTCCATGGGCGTGGGACTCATGCAGATTGGGGCAGGGGTGGAATCCATCACGGGACTCCCCCAGTCTAAGCTGGTATGGCTGATTGTGGCGATTATCATTGTGGTGCTGTTTATTGCCTCCAGCGTGTCGGGAATCGGCAATGGGTTAAAGAAGCTTTCCTCCTTTACCACCATTGTGTTCATTGCAATCCTGATCTATGTACTGGTGTTAGGACCTACCACCTTCTGCGCGAAGCTGGGAACAGAGTCCTTCGCCTACCTGCTGGATCACCCCTTTGAGAAGACGGCTATCTTGAATTCCATGGCTCCCGGGGACAACTGGTATGCTGACTGGATTATCCAGTATTGGGCTTCCTTTGTGGTATATGCCCCGATTCTGGGGATGTTCTTAAGCCGCCTGGCAAAGGGCAGGACTGTGCGTCAGTTCATTCTGGTCAACGTGCTGGCTCCTTCCATATTCTGCATCGTGTGGATCGCCGTGTTTGGCGGCCTGACCGTGCATCTGCAGACTACGGGGACCTTTGATATCTGGAATGGCGTGAACACTACAGGAATGCAGTCCACTATATTCTATATCCTGAATACATTCCCCATGGGCAAGCTTCTGACCATACTGTTTGTGGTATCCATCTTCACATCCTTTGCCACCATGGCCGACCCGGTGGCGGCGGCTCTGGCCACGATCAGTATCCACGGACTCAGCGTGGACGATGAAGCCCCCAACAAGATCAAGATTGTTATGGGAGCGATCATGGGCGTTATCGCTTATCTGCTGGTGGCCTCCGGGGGAGTGAACTCCGTAAAGGGCATGTGGAATATCATTGGTTTCCCCATCGCCTTCCTCCTGATTCTGGTAGTGATATCCGCTTTCAGAAATGCCTCCAAGTGCGAGCAGGCGGAGGACGACATGCCGGTGGAAGACGAACAGGAATAATATAAATGATTAAAAATTAAGAGAAGGTGAGAGAATGGCGAAGAAAAAAGCGACAGCGGACATTGAGCTGTGCAAGGGCTGCAGGCTCTGCGTGGGGGCCTGTCCCACGGGAGCGATCCTGCCCCTTACACAGGTGAATAAAAAGGGCTACGAGATAGTGGCCATAGATGAGGAAAAATGTATAGGCTGCGGGCAGTGCTATACCATGTGCCCGGACTATGTGTTCACAGTGGAGTAAATGAAGTGATTGGAGGAATGAAGTCTTGAACGCAGATAAAATATTGATGAAAGGAAACGAAGCCATCGCGGAAGCGGCGCTTCGGGCGGGATGCCGGTTCTACGCCGGTTATCCCATCACTCCCCAGAGTGAGATTCTGGAATACATGGCCGCCCATATGGAGGACCGTGGAGGCGTGTTTATCCAGGGAGAAAATGAGATCGCCAGCATGAGTATGCTGTGGGGCGCCGCTGCTGCGGGCGCCCGCTGCATGTCCAGCTCATCCGGGCCTGGATTTGATTTAAAGCAGGAAGGGATATCCTATCTCTCCTCCTACAACCTGCCGGCGGTGATTGTGGATGTGATGCGTTACGGCCTGGGCGACGGTGAGATCACCGAGGGCCAGGATTCCTACTGGGAGGCCGTCCGGGGCGGAGGCCACGGCGACAAGCGCTGCCTGGTGCTGGCTCCGGCTTCCGTGGACGAGTGCGCAAAGCTTACATATGAGGCCTTTGACCTGGCGGAAAAGTACCGGAACGTGGTGATCATCCTCAGCGACGGCGCTATCAGCCAGATGGTGGAGCAGTGCTCCCTGCCTGAGGCCAAGGAGCATGATATGGACCGGTTTGACTGGGCTATCACAGGGAACAAGACAAAGGACCAGAAGAAGAACAAGGTGACTAATTTAGACCGTACCATCGGCAAGGAAGCATTTGACAAGATGATGCGGGAGAAGTTTAAGACCATGTTTGATACAGAACAGCGCTGGGAGGAAGTGGGTACAGAGGATGCAGAGCTGGTTCTGGTGGCCTACGGCATTTCCGCCAGGGTTTGCAAGACGGCGGTCCGCCAGGCCAGGGCCCAGGGGATGAAGCTGGGGCTGATCCGTCCCATCTCCGTGTGGCCCTACCCCAGAAAAGCATTTGCCGATATCCCGGACCATGTGAAGGGGTATGTGACGGTGGAGATGAGCCTGTCCTCCCAGATGGGTGAGGATGTGCTGCTGGCCTGCAGGCACGAGAGACCCCTCTACGGATATCTGACCGCAGTGGAGGTTCCCACCGCAGAGGGAATCATCAATTACTGCAGACAGATTCTGGCAGGAGAAATTGAACCGATGGAGGTGCTGTAATATGACGAGTTTAATGAAACCGGAATCCATTATCCAGACAGCGGGCTACTGCGGCGGCTGCGGACATGGGATTATCCAGCGTCTGATCGCCGAGGTGGTGGAAGAACTGGGACTGGCGGAAAAGACGGTGGCGGTGGTGGATATCGCCTGCGCCTATTGGTCCTTAGACGCCCTGAATTTTGACGGAATTGCAGGCCCCCACGGACGTTGTGCCTCCGTAGCCACGGGCATCAAGAAGGTGAGGCCTGATGCAAATGTATATGTACACGCAGGGGACGGCTGTTCCTACGTGATCGGCCTGGCTGAAACCTGTTTTGCAGCGGTCCGCGATGTGCCGATCACCATGATTGTGGTAAACAACGGCATCTTCGGCATGACAGGCGGCCAGATGTGCCTGGCCACTACCCTGGAGGGCGACAAGACCGTGTCCTCTGTCAAGGGAAGGAATACGGCGG
>URUZ01000054.1 GCA_900551225.1 uncultured Clostridium sp. | reverse complement strand
AAAATCCTCTCTCATCTGAGCCATGATGGACTCAACCGGCTCATCCGTGGGCAGATAATCCTGGTAACCGTCAATCTTGTAATCATAGCCCAATATATAGGGCGACAGATAGCCGCAGTACGGCAGAAAAAGGGACTGTGACAAACTATCCAGCTGATTGTACATCCACTGCTGGTCAATCTCTCCCCGCAGCTCATCCTTTTTCGTGACACTGAAGTTAAAACTGAAGTTGGACCCTGTGCTCGCGCCGTTGAAACGGGAGCTTTGCATATGGACCAGCAGCCAGCTGTCCTCCAGCTCCTTCCACCAGTTCAGCCCTCTGCCCTTAAAGCCGGCGGACTTCAGCAGCGGACGGACTACTTCCCTCACCGCCAGATCCCGTTTTTTCCCAGGTTTCATGCTGACTTCATTCTCTTTCTGCCGCTGGTACTCAAGCGAGTCCTGCTCCGTCAGCCCCAGCTGTTCCAGAAGTGTGTCCGCATGGGGACGCTGGCTATCTGGCTGCTTCAATATTTTAAAGTAATATTCCAGACGTTTTTCCTTGGAACAGGACAGGATTTCTTCATTTTCCATTGTCAACTCCTTCTACCGTATGGTCTCGGCATTCACCATCAGGCTCTCAATCTGCTCCGCCTGTATCAAGGGCTCCTTATCCACATCAGGGCTGCAGTTAAGATACAGCTGCTGCAGGCTGGGCAGCTCTGCCAGCACCCTTACATCCGTCAGAGAGGGCGCTACCAGCATCACGCTCTTCAGTTTCGTCAGCCCTTTCAACACACTGATATCCGTCACCTTGGGATAACTTCCTCCCCACATCATCAGATACTCCAGATTGGTCAGCGGCCCCAGAAATTCCAGGTCCTCAAGCTCCGGGCTGACGATCAGGCTTAAGTTAGTCAGGCCGGTCATGGAGCTGATAGCCGACACGTCCCCTATGCCCTGCTCCTGAAGCTCTATATCCAGGCTCACCAGGTTCTTAAACTCCTTCACATCCTCAATGGTCTGAATATCAATTCCAATTCTTGGGATCTCAATCATCCGCTCATTGGTGCTCACCCGGTAGAAATCACCCAGCCAGCCGATCACGCCGAACTCGGTGATACGGTCCAGGTCGCTGGACATCACCGGCCCCTTCTCCTTCTTCATCACAGCCCGCACAAGGATTTCCATGCCCTTGTCCTTCCACTGGATCTCATAGTCCGTCTTTTTCCGCGCCTCACTGGGCCCGGGCGGGGACTCGATATCCATATAGTATTGGGAGATGGCAAAGGGATTGTGCAGATGTGGCCAGGGCCAGTTCTCCCCGCCCATCATCACCTCCGGGCGCACTGTGGTCATATGGGCCGGGCCTCCCATGTCCTCGAAGGATTCGGCGGCGTCTCTGGCCACCTCTCTGGAACGGCTCTCGGAATCCGGGTCAATACTGATCAGCTCCAGGGTGTATGTATCGCAGAACCGGTAGCACACCGTCACATAAAAAGTGGTATCCTCCCGGGTATACACATAGTCGATTCCATAGAGTGCGGTACCGTCCCATGACTCCTCCATAAAGGGCACTGCGGACTCCACCTCATCCCCCAGATACTCGAAGGCCAGCTGCCGCATCCTTGCGGAATTGTCCTCCGTCCAGTTCCCGGTAAACGCCTTGCAGCCCGGGTCCGCAGGCTGGATATCCGCCAGCATAATGGCATCCGAATTGGCAAACCAGATCCCCCAGGGAATGGAGTCCGGCCCCGGGCCCACAGTCCACTGCCCCTCCACATTCAGGCCATACGCCCCCTCATCCAGCAGGTCAAAGGTATACGGCGCCTCCTCCTGGCCGTAGTCAGGCTCCGGCTGGTCAAAAGGGCTGGACAGGCCGCCCGCTATCAGTACCATCAGCAATGCCATCATCTGTAATTTGAACAAAATAATCCCCGCCTTTCACATTTCCATACTCTGGTCCGCAGGTTACTGGTATCTGCATCCAGTATACCACAGATTGCCCAAGGGACATACAGATTTTGGAAAAATGCTGAAAGACGGGGCTGTTATATTGCTTAACGGGCCATCTCGCTCTGGCGGCCGGTCTGGTTGTGGGCCTGTATGATGGTCTCAATCTCATCTAAATTGGAGGATGGAAGGTCTCCCGGTATGGTGTTCTTCACCGCTGCGGTGGCATTTCCGTAGGCAACGGCTCTGGCGCAGTCACCGCCGGTGCTCAGCAGTCCGTACAGGGCGCCGGAAATGTAGGCATCGCCGCTTCCGATGCGGTCCACTACCTCAATATCCCGGTAAGGCTCTTCCTCATAGAACTCCTTACGGGCTGCATCATAGATCACCGACCCAAAGGTATGGCGTTTGGGGCTGTGAACGATTCTCTGGGTGGAGGCCACGATGGAGATAGGGAACTCCTCGGTGAAGCTCTTCATCATTTCTTTAGCAGTGCCTGTCTTTAAAAATGTGAGCCTGGCCGTGTCCTCTGAGCAGAAGAATATATCCACATAGGGCAGAATCTCCAGAATCGTCTCCCTGGCCTGGTCGCCGCTCCACAGATTGCCCCGGAAATTCACGTCAAAGCTGACCAGGGTCCCCGCTGCCTTAAAACGCTTCACCATCTCAATTGTAGTGCGGCGCAGCTGCTCGTTCAGGGCGAGAGTGATGCCCGTGGTGTGGAAACATTTGGAAGCTGTGTAGACCTCGTCTGGGATCTCGTCTATGTTCAGGGAGTAGAATGAACTGTTAGTCCTGTCATAGATCACCTTAGGTTTCCTGGGGTACGCCCCGTTCTCATAGTAATAGATCCCAACCCTGGCAGAGGTTGAATGGTCGTACATAAAAAAATCGTCGCTGACGCCATAGGAGCGGATCTTTCCCTTCATGAAGCTGCCGATGTCATGGGCCGGAAGCTTGGAGATCACGCCTGTGTGCAGTCCCAGCAGGGCTGCGCCCACGGCCACGTTAAGCTCCGCTCCCCCCACCTGTTTTACAAAGGTATCTCCCCTGGACAAACGCTCATTGTCCGGCGGCGACAGCCTGAGTAACAGCTGCCCCAGTGTCAGGAGGTCAAAATTTCTGCTGCTCTTCTTATCCATACTCAGTCTCCTTTTAGTTAGAAACGGCTAATACCTTTTCAGGTTTAGCCGTTTCGCAGATATCTCTTTAATTATCTCTGTACACGTCCGGAACCGTCGCCGCCGGCCAGGTTCTCAACGTCTGCCCGTGTCACCAGGTTTAAATCACCGGGGATGGTGTGCTTTAACGCGGAAGCTGCAACTGCAAACTCCAGAGCCGCCTTCATGTCCTTGCCGTCTAAGAGGCCGCAGATCAGACCTGCTGCGAAGGAATCGCCGCCGCCTACGCGGTCAACGATGGGGGTAACATGATACTTCTTGGAGTGGTAGAATTCACGTGTCTTGCCGTCCATGATGCAAGCGGACCAGCCGTTGTCGGAAGCGCTGTGGCTCTCGCGCAGGGAGCTGATAATATACTTGAAACCGAACTTGTCAGCCATCTGGTTGAAGATATCAACATAGCCGCCCAGCTCCAGCTCTCCGGAGGTAACGTCTGTGGCGCCCGGCTTAAAGCCCAGAACCTTCTCAGCGTCCTCCTCATTGCCGATGCACACGTCCACATACTGCATGAAGTCGGTCATAACCTTCTGAGCCTTCTCGGAGGACCACAGTTTCTTGCGGAAGTTTAAATCAACGGAAACCGTCACGCCGTGGGCCTTGGCTGCCTTTAAAGCGGCCTCGGTCAGCACGATTGCCTCATCGCTGATGGCTGGTGTGATGCCAGTGAAATGGAACCAGTCACAGTCAGAGAAAATGGCGTCAAAATCAAACTGATCAGGGGTTGCGGTAGCGATGGAGCTGTGGGCGCGGTCATAAACCACGTTGGATGCTCTCATGGCGGAACCGGTCTCCAGGAAGTAGATGCCCAGTCTCTCGCCGCTCTTGGCAATGAACTTGGTGCCTACGTTGTATTTTCTCATGGTCGCTACTGCGCACTCACCGATGGGGTTGGCCGGTACTGCGGTCACAAACTGGGCGTCATGTCCGTAATTGGCCAGAGAAACTGCCACGTTGGCCTCTCCGCCGCCGTAGTTTACATCAAATTCGTCTGCCTGAATGAATTTCTCGTTATTCGGGGTAGATAATCTCAACATGATCTCGCCCATGGTTACTACTTTTGCCATTGATTTATTCTCCTTTACTTTTCCCGCCGGCTCATGTGCGGCGCTTTCCTTCAATAATGTTATCTGTACCCGGAAACCGGGACTGTCTTATCTGATTAAGCTCTTGCCGCTGCAACTGCCGCAACAAATTCCTGTGCCTTAGCCGCAACTGCAGCGAAGTCTCCGGTCTTAGCGCCCTTGGTCAGGCTGCTTCCTGTTCCCACTGCATAAGCGCCGGCCTTGATCCACTTGTCAACATTGTCCACATCAACGCCGCCTGAGGGCATGAACTCGCCCTGGGGAAGGGGTCCTTTGAAGGAGCTGATGGCTGCCGGTCCCACGATGTTGCCAGGGAAGATCTTGATGATGTCACAGCCTGCCTCCATGGCGGTTACTGCCTCGGTTGGAGTCATAACGCCGGGCAGCATGGGCACTCTGTAGCGGTTGCACAGCTTCACAGTATCCAGGTTCAGCGCGGGGCTTACGATGTAGTTGGCGCCGGCCAGGATGCACGCCCTTGCGGTCTCAGGGTCCAGAACGGTTCCTGCTCCGATTACTACCTTGTCGTTGCTCTTATATTTTTCAGACATCAGTTTGATGAATCCAACGGGATCTCCATCATCCATGGTCATGGTCAGCTCGATGAAGTTGATTCCGCCTGAGACGATTGCATCCACAACCTTCTCCCCCTGCTCATAGTTCTTTGCCCGAACAACAGCAACCAGACAATCTTCTTTCATTCTTGCTAAAACTTGCTCTTTTTTCATCTTTCTTCTCCTTTTATTATTCGCATATGCGAATATCTTTCATAAATACGATTATACTTCAATATTAATCGCTGCTCTCCTATTTGTCAACTGTAAAATCGGATAAAATCATGAAATTTTTATGCCCTCAGAATTTCCCCAGATAGCCCAGCAGCCGGGACAGTTCCAAGGCCTTTTTGTGAACCAGGACGCCCAGGGCATCATAGTCCTCCGCAGGCTTAAACAGGCTGGAAACGCTGATGGCTCCGATGGCGGTTCCGTCCTGGCCAAACACAGGAGAACCCACGCACTCCATGTGTTCCTCCAACTCCCTGGCATCCAGCGCGTAACCTCTCTCCTGCACGGTCTGAAGCTCTGTCTCCAGCGCCTCCCTGGTGAGGATGGTGCGCTCTGTCTTTTTCTCGAAGTTCAGCCGCTCCAGCACAGGCGTTGCCTCCTCCTTTGGCGTAAAGGCCAGGATGGCTTTGCCCAGAGACGTACAGTACAGCGGGTTCTTGGTGCCCACAGTGGCGGTGGTGATAATCGGGTTCTCCGGCTCAAATTTACAGATGTAAATGATCTCATCGTCGGACCGTATCCCGAAGAACACCGTCTTGCCCACCTCCCGGGAAAATGCCTTCAGCACCGGGTCAATGACACTGATAAAATCCAGGTTGTTGGTGTAATTGATGCCGATGCGGTATGCCGTCAGCCCGATGTGATAGCGCTGCTTCTGCTCCTTGGCCACATGGATCATCCCGGTCTGCACCAGGGTGGTTACAATATCATAGGCGCTGGTCTTGGGCAGATCCAGACGCTCGCAGATCTCATCCAGGGTGATGCCGTCCGGCTTCCTGGACACCAGCTTCAGTATATCAACGGTGCGCAGGGTGGTTCTGTTGAGTTTCATAGTTCCCGGCCTCCTTGTTATTCGCATATGCATTTCAAAACCGTATATACGATATTTCTGATAGTAGTATACACCCTCTGCCGGGATTGCGCAATATAAATTTACTCCGGGCAGATCTTCCCATGGACCGGGGAACCTGCCCGGAGTATTCCGGTTTATTTGCTGATTGTATAGAATTGGGGCTGGCTGCATTTTGCCTGGCAGAAGTGCTCCATTGCACTGGGCTCTGTGGGGCTGGCTGCATTCCAACTGGCAGGAGTGCCCCGCCACGCTGCGCTCTGCGGGGCTGGGGCTGGCTGCATTTCTCCCTACAACGTTACCCCCTGCTTAAAGATCGCCATATCATGGAAACCGGCCTCCTCGGCCTTCACCTTCCGCCCGGAAGCCACCTCCAGCACATAGTCAAACAGCGCCTGGGCCATCTCCGCCTTGGTCTTATCTTCCACCATGCGGCCAGCGTTAAAATCAATCCAGTTCTCCTTGTGGCCGGCCAGCTTGCTGTTGCTGGAGATCTTCACAGTGGGGACAGGGGAGGCGAAGGGGGTTCCGCGCCCGGTGGTAAACAGCACAATGTGCGCTCCCGACACTGCCAGGGCGGTGGAAGCCACCAGGTCGTTGCCTGGAGCGGACAGCAGGTTCAGACCCTTCACCTTTACCGGCTCGCCATAGCCCAGGACGCCCCTCACCAGGGCGGAGCCTGACTTCTGGGTGCAGCCCAGGGATTTGTCCTCCAGGGTGGAGATGCCGCCCTTTTTGTTGCCTGGAGACGGGTTCTCGTAGATAGTCTGGTTGTGGCTGGTGAAGTAGTTCTTAAAGTCATTGATCAGATCCACCGTCTTGTCAAAGAGCTCCGGGGTGGCGCAGCGGTTCATCAGGATTGTCTCCGCACCGAACATTTCCGGAACCTCGGTCAGGATCGTGGTGCCGCCCTTGCTCACCAGCAGGTCGGAAAATGCAC
Source organism: uncultured Clostridium sp. (assembly GCA_900551225.1). Classification (GTDB taxonomy): domain Bacteria; phylum Bacillota; class Clostridia; order Lachnospirales; family Lachnospiraceae; genus Enterocloster. The sequence continues at coordinate 11,680 of URUZ01000054.1, read as the reverse complement.
CCACAACAGGGTTGGCCGTGATGCCTGACAGACCGTCTGAGCCGCCGCATTTCATGCCGATCACCAGCTCCCCTGCATCGATCTTCTCTCTGGAAAATGCTCCTGCATAGTCCGCCAGCTCTTTCAGCAGCTCCATGGCGGCCTCCATCTCATCCTCCACATCCTGGCACTGCAGGAATTTCACCCGCTGCTCATCATATTCGCCGATATAGTCCATGAGCACAGGAATATTGCTGTTCTCGCAGCCCAGTCCCAGCACCAGCACGCCGCCTGCATTGGGATGGTGGATCATGTCCGCCAGCACTGTCCTGGTATTCTCCTGGTCATCGCCCATCTGGGAACATCCATAGGGATGGGGAAATGCAATCACGTCCTCCACATTTCCCTGAACCAGTGACCTGGCCCGGGCTTCCAGAGCCTTGGAAATAGAATTCACACAGCCCACAGTGGGGATGATCCAGATCTCATTGCGCACGCCCACCTTGCCGTCCGCTCTGCGGTAGCCCTCAAAATATGCCTGCTCCGTGGGCTCCACGTCACCGTCTGCGGGTTCATAATTATAGGAAAGAACATCTCCCAGGCCGGTCTTTACATTGTGCACGTGAATCCACTGTCCTGGCTCAATGTCCTCCTTAGCATACCCTATGCTGAAACCGTATTTAACAACCTGTTCCCCTGCGCCAATGTGCTTAAGGGCAAATTTGTGGCCCTGGGGAATCTCCTCAGCGGCAGTCACCTGCACTCCCCCTGCGTCCAGGGTCTCTCCCTTTAAAATGGGGCGCAGTGCAACAGCTACGTTGTCATTCTGATTGATCTTCACAATGTCCTGCATGTCTTCTTCTCCTATTATTTTCATAGATGCTGGTTTTATTCACAAACGCGGAAAAGGCCGGCACTTCTGCACAATCTGTCCGCATTTATGTAAGTGCTTACAATTATTCTACTGGGTGACGGGGAATAAGTCAATAAAAAAATAGAAAAGTATTGCAATAATTACTGGGTTTATGTATAATAATGGTAGTGTGTAAGCGCTTACAGAATGTGAGGTTAGCAATATGAATATATACGATGTCTCCAAGCATGCAGGCGTTTCGATTGCCACTGTTTCCCGTGTTTTGAACGGCAATCCCAACGTCAGCGAGAAAACACGCAGCAAGGTTTTAAACGTCATGGCCGAGTTGGGTTATACCCCCAATGTATTTGCCCGTGGCTTAGGGTTGAACACCATGCAGACCATTGGGATCATGTGCTCCGATTCCTCAGACCCCTATCTGGCCAATGCCATCTATTATCTGGAGCGGGGGCTGCGCAGCTATGAATATGACGCCATTTTGTGCTGCACCGGCTACGACCTGGACGCCAAGCAGAAGTATTTTAACCTGCTGCGCTCCAAGCGGGTGGACGCCATCATTCTGGCCGGTTCCAAGTTCGTGGAGATGCGGCCCAAGGATAACAGCTATCTCACCGATGCGGCCAAAGAACTGCCGCTTATGCTGGTCAACGGTTATCTGGAGGGGGACAACATTTACAGCACCCTGTGCGATGACCACGCAGCAGTACACCACGCTGCCATCCAGCTGCTGAAGTCCGGGCGCAGACGCATTCTATATCTGTACACCAGCTACTCCTTCAGCGGGGTCAATAAGCTGGAAGGCTACAAGGATGCCCACAGGGATCTTGGACTTGCCGTCTCCGAGGATCTGATCCAGCAGTGTCCCAAGGATATCACCAGCGCCAGGGACACCCTTTTATCCCTGCGGGAAAAGGGGCTGACATTTGACGCGGTTGTGACCTCCGATGACTCCCTGGCAGTTGGGGCCGTCAAGTTTGCCCACGAGGCGGGGCTGTCCATACCGGATGAACTCTCCATTATCGGATACAATAACTCCATACTCTCCCGCTGCACCGACCCGGAGATCACCTCCATCGACAGCAAGGTAGAAGCTTTGTGCACCACCACCATCAACACGCTTATGGGTGTTTTCAGCGGCATGAACGTCCCCAGCAGGACCACCATTGCCTCTGATCTTATAAAAAGAGAAACCACTAATTTTTAATTTCAAGGAGGATTACCACACATGAAACAGTTTATGGACAAAGATTTCTTATTATCCACCGATATGGCGAAAACGCTGTACCATGATTATGCCGGGAATATGCCCATTCTTGACTACCACTGTCATATCAATCCCCAGGAAATCTGCGAGGACCGTAAATTTGACAACATTACACAGGTTTGGCTGGGCGGAGACCATTACAAATGGCGCCAGATGCGCTCCAACGGCGTGGACGAGAAGTTTGTTACCGGCTCCGGCAGCGACCGTGAGAAGTTCCAGGCCTGGGCCGAGACCCTGCCCAAGCTGATCGGCAATCCCCTGTACCACTGGAGCCATCTGGAACTGCGCAAGTATTTTGGTTTTGAGGGTTATTTAAACGGCGACAATGCCGAGGAGGTCTGGAACCTGTGCAATGCCAAGCTGCAGCAGGATTCTCTCACTGTACGCGGCATGATCAAGGCCTCCGGCGTCACCCTGATCTGCACCACCGACGATCCTGTTGACACCCTGGAATGGCACCAGAAGATCGCGGCCGATCCCACTTTTGATGTACAGGTTCTGCCTGCCTGGAGACCGGACAAGGCCATGAACGTGGAAAAGCCAACATTTGCAGCATACATTGGGCAGCTCTCCGAAGTCAGCGGTGTTCAGGTGACTGATCTGGCTTCCTTAAAGGCTGCGCTGAAGAACCGCATGTCTTACTTTGCCGCCAACGGCTGCTCCGTATCCGACCATGCGCTGGAGTATGTAATGTACGCCCCCGCTTCCGATGAGGAGGTCGACGCTATCCTTCAGAAAGGCTTAAAGGGCGAGGCCATCTCCAAGGAGGAGGAGTTAAAGTACAAAACCGCCTTCATGCTGTTCGTGGCCAGAGAGTACAACAGTATGAACTGGGTGATGCAGATCCACTACGGCTGCAAACGCGACAACAATGCCTACATGTTCGAGCAGCTGGGCGCCGACACCGGCTATGACTGTATCAACAACTACGCTCCCAGCGCGCAGATGGCTGATTTCCTCAATGCCTTAAGCGCTTCCAATGAGATCCCCAAGACGGTTCTCTACTCCTTGAACCCCAATGACAACTCCGCTATCGGCTCCATTATCGGCTGCTTCCAGGAGAAAGTTCCCGGCAAGATCCAGCACGGTTCCGCATGGTGGTTCAATGACCACAAGCTGGGCATGACCGAGCAGATGAGCGAACTGGCCAACTTAGGCTGCCTGGGCAATTTCATCGGTATGCTGACCGACTCCAGAAGTTTCTTATCTTATACACGTCATGAGTATTTCCGCCGCATTCTCTGCGATATCATCGGCGGCTGGGTGGAAAACGGCGAGTACCCCGCTGATATGAAGGCTTTGGAATCTATTATTAAGGGGATTTCTTATAACAATGCAGTGAAGTATTTTGAGTTTAAGCTGGATGAAGTGAAATAGTCAAAACGTAATGCTTATAAGCAGCCTGCGCAGATGCCGGGCTGCTTTTTCCATTTTCAAGTTGTCTGTTCTCCAAAACTGTGCTATCCTGTATCTATCTCTCCGGCAATCTTCCGGGAGTATCTAAGCCCATAAATGGGCTTCTGTGGTTCATGATTCTTTTCTGAATCCATCCTTCCACAAATATTTACAAAACTACAAACCTTTAGTACAATGAAAGGAGAACTGCTCATGGCAAATGTGCATGTAAACCGCAGTTATAAAGACTGCCTGTTCCGGATGATTTTCAGCGGGAAGCAGGAACTGCTGGAGCTTTACAACGCGGTCAATGGGTCCAGCTATGAGAATGCTGACCAGCTGACTGTCACCACCATTGAGGATGTATTGTTTATGGGGATGAAAAATGATGTTTCCTTCCTCATCGGCAGGTATTTAAACCTGTATGAAACGCAGAGTACCTGGTGTCCCAACATGCCGCTGCGGGGATTGTTTTACTTCAGCCGATTGTATCAGGGATATGTCAAAGAAAATCAGCTGGACCTTTATTCCAGAAAACGGCTGGAGCTGCCCGTCCCCCGTTATATTGTCTTCTTCAACGGCAGCCGGAACATGCCGGACAGGATGGAGCTTCGTCTGTCGGATTCCTTCTGCCCGGATGGCGCTTCCTCCGCCAGCCTGGAATGCGTTGCCGATGTTCTGAACATCAACCACGGGCATAACCAGCAGATCATGAAGGGCTGCCGGAAGCTCTATGAGTATGCATACCTGGTAAATGAGGTCCGCTCTGGCCTGGACCAAAGCCTTAAACTGGAGGCCGCTGTAGACCGGGCTGTGGCTGAGTGTATTAATCATGATATCTTAAAAGACTTTTTGTTAAAGCATCGCGAGGAGGTGAGGGAAATGATCTTGTCGGAATATGATGATGAACTTCATATCAGAAGCGAGAAACAGATTAGTTATGAGGAAGGGGTTGCAGAAGGAATCGCCACTGGAATCGCAGAAGGCATTGCTACTGGAAAACTGGAAGAAAACATCGAGAATATCCTGTCCCTGCTCAATGACCTTGGCCCGGTCCCCGAAGAATTGGAACAGCGGATTCGCAGCGAAGGCGATTACACCCGACTGCGCGGATGGCTGAAGCTGGCGGCACGGGCTGAGACTGTTCAAGCTTTTATGGACCAGATTTCCTGATAATTTCAAAAAGGCAGCACCCAACACAATGTGCATGGGCACTGCCTTTTCTTATACTCTTCTATTAATCAAAATCCAGCAGCTGATGATAGTTCTCCTTCAGCATCCGCTCCACATCCTCCTGCTTCACCCCTTTGTATACCAGGCTCTGTCCAAACATACGGCTGGTCTCAGGGGCCATTGTCTTTCTGGGATGGCCTGTGTCACTGGAGATAATAAAATGGCCGCTGCCGCAGGCATCCACCGCCTCTTTATAGAGATCCAGGGAGATGGGCGCCGGTATGGGGCTCAGGGCGTTACCGGAGCAGAACTCACAGAAGGCTCCCAGTTCCACCGCTTCCCTGATCTGGGCGATTGTGCAGGACGGCGGTGCAAAGAATGGATGGGTCAGTACCACTTTTCTGCAGCCAACCTCCCGGGCTGCGCGGATCAGCTTCAGCCCTTCCTCTGCGCCCAGGTGGCTGGTTCCCAGAATCGCATCATGCTGCTTCACCAGCTCCAAAATAGGCCAGATCTCCGGTATCAGCTCCCCCTGTTCATCCAATATGGTGATTGGCTTCACCGGATAGTTGGTGGTCATATCCGCGCCCTGATGGCCATAACCGCCCATTTTCCCGGTGGCCTTAAAGTGGGCCAGGGAATGGTAGGATGGCAGCCATACTTCCGCTGCTCCCAGTTTCAACGCCACATCCACCGCCGCAGGGTTTATCCCTCCCACATTCAGATTCAGGGTGATTCCGCCAAAGACCTTAATCCCCGGCACCTGGTTCTGCGTATGCCAGGCCCGGGTCATAGTGGTATCCGCATGGCATTTAAATACGATGGCCTTCATACCCGCATCTCTGCAGGCCATAGCAGTCTCCACATCATCTGCAATCCGTTCAAATATATCAGGGCTTGTGTGAATATGCAGGTCGCAGGCCCCTTCCATTGTAATTCTCGCCATATGCTATGCCTCCGCTTTCTGCTGCTTCTTAAGGCCGCCTGCCATGAAAAATGCCGCCCCGCAGACCACAAGTCCGATTATGCTGACCATCATATGAGGAACAATCATGGCCACTCCACCCGCAAACATCAGGCCACGTGACAGGATATTCATCTCCCGGCTGGTAAATCCGGCAATGGACATGCCAATAAAGAAAACACCCACCGCACTGGTAATCACGCCCAGAACAATCTCCGGCACAGAACCGCTGAGCATCAGCGCGTCATTGTAGGCAAATGTAAAGGGCACGATAAATGCCGGAATTGCCAGCAGTACGGACAGCCCGCCCGTTTTCAGCCAATTGGATTCCGCGATGCCCGAGCTGAGGAACACGGCCGCGCACACCGGCGGAGTGATTGCCCCTATCGTGGAGAAATAGAACACAAACAGATGAGCCACCAGAGGATCTAAACCCAGGGAGATCAGGGCCGGGGCCAGGATTGCCGCCGCCAGCACATATGCCGCGGTAGGCGGCAGGCCCATGCCCAGGATAAAACACACCACCATGGACAACAGCAGGCACAGGAACAGGTAATTTCCGCCCAGGCCCACAATCAGGCTGGACAGCTTCACTCCAAAGCCGGTCTGGGAAATGAGGGCAATGGAAATCTGTGCCCCTGCCAGCAGACCTGCCATGCTTAAAATGCTCTCAGCCCCCGAAGTAGCAACCTTCATGCACAGCCCGCCGGACTGTCTAGCCGTCTGACCGGGACTTTTAGTTGCCATGAAGAAACTGAATGCCGTCACCACCAGAGAAATCACCGTAGCGTAGAAAGCAGCCTTGGTCACCGTATACCCCACAGCCAGGAATGCCACGAACACAGCCAGGGGAATAAAGATGATTGCAAATTCCATCATCAAAATCCTGTCCTTGCAGCCCTCCCCGAAGATTTTCAGCCGTTTGGAGAGGTAATGCAGGGCCACAAAGGCCCCCAGGTAGTAAAGCAGAGCCGGCATGATAGCTGCCTTGGCGATGGCCAGATAGGAGATGCCGATCAGCTGAGCCATAATGAACGCTCCCGCCCCCATAATCGGAGGCATGATCTGACCGCCGGTGGAGCCGACTGCCGAGATTGCTGCAGACCATTCCTTGCTGTAGCCTGCGTCCTTCATCATGGGAATGGTAAATGTACCTGTTGCAACCACATTTGCCATGGCGCTGCCGGACACCATTCCAAAGAGTCCGCTGGCAATCAGTGCCACCTTACCGGGTCCGCCCACCGCCTTGCCGGTGATCTTCTGGGCCAGGCGGATGAAGGTCTGGGAGCCTCCTGTCACAGACAGGATTGCCCCAAATATGCCGAACATTGCCAGCATTCCCGCGGAAAGTCCCACCATCTGTCCCCAGATTCCGTTGGTAGTGTGGTAAAGATTCTGAAAGATCTGGTTAAATGTAAAGTTCTTATGGGCCCACAGCCCGGGGAACACCTGACCAAATGCCGCGTAAATCAGGAAAAACAGCGCCATAATGGGAAATGTCAGACCCACCGCCCGGCGGCTGGCTTCCAGGATCAGAACGGTTAAGAGCACAGCGCAGATCTTGTCAAAGGCATTGATCCACTGGCTTGGATCCCACAGTATCTTATTATAAATTGCAATCATATACCCGGTGCAGACCATACAGATCATGGACAGCACAATATCATACCAGGGCACAGTGTCGGTCTTTTTCTTTTTGCTGACCGGCATCAGCAGAAACAGCATGGTCAAAACAAAAAACAGGTGAACACTCCTCTGCACAATATCCGGAAATACACCAAAGCCTGCGGTATACAGCTGGAAGATTACCAGCGCAACGGACAGCGCGGTCACCACATGCCGCCAAAATCCTGTAAGTTTTCTCATGGTTTTCCCCTCCTAGTTACGAGCACTTAGAGACCGTATTTTGGTCTCTTACGTGCGATACATGCCACTGGCACTTAGTGAGGTCCCTCACGAACTTAGTGCAGCGGCTCGTTACGAGCACTTAGAGACCGCATTTTGGTCTCTTACGCGCGATACATACTGGTTACTGCACCGGAACATATTCCGGTGGAATCAGGTTCTCCGGCACTTCAATCCCCTGTTCCACAAAATACTGGACAGTTCCCGCGTGCAGCGGAACCGTGGAGGCCAGGGTCATTGACACGTAGTCATTCTCTGCGCCGGAGGGATAGGCTGCCTGCCAGATGGATTTTCCGTCCTCAAACATTGCTTTTACGATATTGTAGCCGTCCTGCTGGGATAAACTTGCGGTGGTCTGGGCGCCCTGGGGCGTACCCACGGTGTTGATGTCATGGTCAATTCCATCGTATGTACCTGCCGGTATGGTCACCTTGATCAGGAACGGATATGCCTCGATAATCTTGGCAATCTCGTCATCAGACAGGTTGATCAGGTTCACAGGGACTGCTGCGTTCAGCTGCATCACATAGCTGTCTACTACCGGACCCAGCTTGATGGTTCCCACGATCTCCCTGTTGGAATATGCATCGGCCGCATCAGCCTGGCTGGCCTCAAAATAGTCGGGCTGTACGTCAAACAGATCTAAAATCTTGTGGCAGAGATCCGCTGCCGATGTTCCTGTTCCTCCGGGATTGAATTTCTGTCCGTCCAGATCCTTTAAGCTGGTGATGCCGGATGCCTGGGTGGTGCAGAACATTTCTGCGGTCACTTCATAATAAAACAGCATTCTAAGCTCTTTAAAAGGCTGGCCCTCAAAAGTCCCTGTTCCATTGTAGTTCTCATAGTCAGTGGAGGATACGGAATTTCCCACATCCGCCTCGCCGCCCCGCACACTCTTGGTAATGGCCACCGCGCCCTGTGATTCGGAAGTTGTGATCTTGTACTGGGGATATACGGTGGATATGGCCTGTCCCACCGACACCCAGTAGGGATACAGGGCGGAGCTGGCGGGCGGGGCCGCGAATGTCCAGAACACGTCCTTCGCCTCTGCCGCAGCCTCCCCAGCTGCGCCGTCTGCCGCGGGACTGCCCGCTGCCGTGGTGCTTCCTCCTGCCGTGGTGCTTCCGCCTGCGCTGCCGCAGCCTGCCAAAAGCCCCATTGCCATCACTGTACTCAGTGCCAACGCTGTTAATTTTTTCATTGATTTCCTCTCCTTTATCTTTTATGTTTACTCATTTATTTCTGTCACAGGAATAATGTTCACTGCCTTTGGGAGCACCACAATCTGTTTTGGCCTTCCCTCCCCGCATACCAGGTCCACAGCCTCCTGCAGGCTGGACACACCATCCATCATCATCCGCCGGAGATCTTCCCGTTTGACGCGGTCGCTGACCACCAGCACCCGGCCTTTGGTCATAGCTCTGGCATACATAAATGCCTTATTGCTGCCCACATTGAAGCCCTCCCTCCGAAAACGTTCAATGACTTCTTCCGGTTCCCGCGCTTCTTCCAGCCAGGATCTGAAACAGCCTTCCCCAATTCCGTCCTCAGCTCTGGCGCACAGAATGAAGGTACAGCCCTCACCTGAGGCAAATACCTCCCCCACGGACAGAGCCTTCTGGGCCTGGTACAGATCACTGTCCCTGGGGAATCCACCCGGGCTTAGTATCACCACGTCCGCCGGCCCATCCACCTTCACGGTGCAGGCCCTTCGGCAGACTGCCACCCCCGCCTCGTGTGCCGCCCTCAGATCTCCGGCAACACATGCAATGTTCTGCTTGTGTGGGTCCTGGACAACGTTGACAATGAACCTGACATGAATCCGGCCCGCCGCCTCCAGAGCCGCCTGGTGGAAGGGATTCTCTTCAAAATACCCCATTGCCGGCTGGAAGGGGCGGATGGGCAGAGAATGGTGGATTCTCAGTGTCTCAATTCCCGCCACCCCCGGCACAATGCTCTTTCTGCCGCCGCTGAAGCCGGCGGTGGCATGGGGAGCAATCAGCCCGGCGGTAATAATAAATGTGGACTCCGCCACTTCCCGGTCAATCCATATGGGCATCCCATTTTCCGTATCGCCCATGTAAACATGATCCCCGTCCATGCAGTCGTGATTGCGGACCCGTATTCTGCGGTGGTATTCAGGCCCCAGAATCCGGTCCAGCTCCGGGCCGGTGGAGGCCCTGTGGCTGCCTGTGGCCACCACAAACTGGATCTGACTGTCCGGAACCCCCGCCCCATTTAACCGGCGGATCAGGGCATCCACAATCTCTGCCATGGGACCGGGTCTTGTATGGTCATTGACAATCACTATTACCCGGTCCTCCCTGGTGACCAGCTCCTCCAGCCGCGCTGTACCCACTGGAGTATCCAGCGCTTCCCGGATCAGCTCTTCCACCGGGACCGCCGCCTCCCGGCAGGGCGGATCAATCACCTGCACCGGAATGCTGTCATTGATTACCGCCTCCTGATACCCGTCTCCATAGGGCACTCGTATACTCGTCATCGCACACCTCCTTCTCAGTTCAACTGCTCCGCTGCCTGCTGCGGGATATTTAACCCGTTGGCACTGTCAAATCCCGGCTTGTCATCTTCGCAAGAATAACCGGTAAACTTGAACACTTAGGAATCGAGAGGATAGCCGCCACAATCTGATCAGTCCGGTCCCCAAAGCTCCCTTTGATCAGGCCTGCCACCTTCTCCTTCACCTGCTCCTCATCCAGCGGATTGTACACGCTGCCCGAGGCATCCTCAATCTCCTGCTTCAGCACCCGGCCGTCCTGGCATTTCACAGTCACACGGCAGCCCCAGTGGCTGGGGTATTTCTCCGTATAGCAGGGATCTGTCACCACCTTTACCCTGCGCAGAAGCTCCTGCACCTCCGGATCATTAATATACTCCGGATGAAAATGCTCCAATGCCACATTGCCGTGTAGCAGAGCCGCTGCCACGGTATATGGGATGGAAAACTTGGCGTCCACGGGGTTTCTGGGCTGCCTGCTTCCCCGGCTCATGCCACATTGCTTGTTCCCCACCAGATAGGTGCTCACCTGGATGGATTCCACCTCCTGCGGCCTCAGGCCATGATCCCGCCTGATCCGCAGAATTCCGTCAATGGCGCAGTGGGTACTGCGGCAGCAGGGGTATGGCTTGTTGTCCATCTCCAGGATGTGCCATCTCTCCCCCAGCTGGCTGCACACCAGCTCAGGATGAGGGTTGTCCGACATAGCTGCCAGTATTCCCCCATCCTCCGCCGTCAGCACATACTCCGGGCCGGTCATCCCTGCCCTGGCAAGCAGCGCCGACTCACAGCCCACGGCGGCGGCGCGGGCCGGATGCAGCACCTTGTTGGAAGCCCCGTCTGCCAGAAAAGCCCACACGCCAAAGGACTGCGTACCTGCCAGTCCCAGCGCCGCCACCGTCCTGTCCTCATCCAGGCCCATCAGCCTGGCACAGGCCGCCGCCGCGCCGAAGGTTCCTGCCGTGGAGGTCACATGCCACCCCCGGTTCCTGTGGGACGAGACGTCAAAGGCCATCCCGATTCTGGCCATTGTCTCATATCCGCAGATCACTGCAAGCAGAAATTCCTCCCCTGTTTTGTTCAGATATTCCGCCATGGCCCAGGCTGCAGGAACCACCACTGTCCCAATATGGGTCTTGGAATCTGTGTGGACGTCATCCAGCTCCAGGGTATGCCCCATCATGGCATTGATGAAGCTGGCGGTGATCAGAGGAACCTTTTTCTCTGTTCCCCAGATATTGGCGCTTTCCTTTGCTCAGTGCTCCCATTGCCGCACCCATTGTATCCAAAACGCAGAGATTTGCAGTTCTTTTCACATGTTCCGGTACATTTTCCGGCAATAAATTAACCAAAAAATGCGCCAAGTTGCGTAATTCTCCCATTTCTCTCTCCTGAATTACTATTTTTTGAGTATTTTTCACTTGTATATTGGTCATATTTATTATATAATCATTCCAATCCATAAGCAAATACTAAAAAAGTATCATATCAATAGGAAAAACCTATCACCTTATAGTCACATTGAACATTTTTTAGCATTTTACTGGAAATATTGAGATAAATGCAGGAGGTTGCATATGACAAGCAAAGAATTACTCTATGTGAAAA
>URUZ01000053.1 GCA_900551225.1 uncultured Clostridium sp. | reverse complement strand
CATGATTTCCCACGTTTACCGCTACCGGCAGGGGCAGCAGCTCCTTGTCTTCGTACAGGCGGCAGTTGGCATAGCCGTAATTCAACAGCGTCTGGGCATCCCCGAAACGGGCCTTGTAGTCCGGTGCCGCCATGATTGTGGCGATGAGACGCACGCCGTCCTTCTCCGCGGTGGCGGACAGGCAGTATTTAGCCAGGGACGTGGACCCGGTCTTAAGGCCGGTCACTGTAAAGTTGGTGGCCATTTTCAGCAGTTTGTTGGTGTTGGACAGGCCGAATTCCTTGGTGCCCTGCTTGGTTACATGGGTGATATTCTCCATCCAGATGGTGGAATAGTTGTGAATCTGGGGATATTTGTTGATCAGCTCCCTGGACATAATGGCAATATCCCTGGCCGTGGTCACATGGGTTGTGGAATCCGTCAGCCCGCAGCAGTCCTCAAAATGGGTGTTGGCCATCCCCAGACCCGCGGCCCGCTCGTTCATCATGCGCACAAATTCCGGCTCTGTGCCTGCTATGTACTCAGCCATTGCCACCGAGGCATCATTTCCCGAGGCAATGACAATACACTTGATCAGCGTTTCCACGGATTGTACCTCCCCCTCCTCCAGAAATACCTGGGAGCCGCCCATGGATTTTGCGTGGGCGCTGGTAACCACCTCATCGGTCAGATTGATCTTCCCTGATTCCAGGGCATCGAAAATCAAGATCAGTGTCATAACCTTCGTGACACTGGCCGGGCTCCGCTTTTCATCCGCATTTTTTTCAAAAATCACCTGTCCGGTGGAGGCCTCCATCAGAATGGCCGACGGCGCCTGGATCTCCACCGCCGCTGCCGGTGCATTGGCCAACACCGCATCCCCCACATCCTGTCCGGGGTCCTGCGCCGCCTGAGCCATGGTCTCTGCCTGGCCCCCTCTTATGTCTGCTCCTATTTCCAGCTTAACTTCCCGTGCCCATACCACATTTCCAGCCGCCGGCATAAACGCAAGAACAGCGGCCAGCAGCAATGTACCGATTCCCTTCATGGCATCTCCTACCAAATTCATTCTACTATCAAATTTACGTCAAAGACCCTGAAAGTATTCCCTATGAAGGCACAAAAGCCGGAGGATTACTCCTCCGGCACGCTGATTCCCCAAATTTGTTACACTTCTTTTAACGCCTGGCGGATGGACTCTGCCATCGCCTCATACTCTGCATCGGTCAGAAGGGTTCTGCCGCTGTTCATCTCAAAGGTTCCGCCCCATTCTTCTCCGCCCTCGTACTTGGGCACAATATGAAAATGCAGATGGCAGCCGGTGTCGCCGTAAGCGCCGTAGTTCACTTTGTTGGGATGAAATACCTTATGAACCGCTCTGGACACCCTGGCCACATCGGCAAAAAATGCATTCCGCTCCTCGTCAGTCAGGTCAATCAGTTCGCTGACATGTTGATTGTGAGCCAGAACCACCCTGCCCTTTTTGCTCTGCTCCTTGAAAACATACAAAAAACCGGTGTCCATGGGGCAGACCGGATATGCGAATTTCGCCACCAGCTCTCCCTGCATACAGTATGCGCAATTTGGATCTTTAACCATTTCTTCCATGTGAATTATTCTCCTTTTTCCTGGATTGTGGTGATGTAATTAAAGATAACACGTTCAGTGAAAGATTTCAATCGGCAGATTCCTTTTTTTCATGGTATAATTTTCAACATAATTTGCGTTGATTCAGTACCATCTTTGTCCGTTTTATGTTATACTTAAATTTAAATAATTGAAGGCTAATAAATATAGAGGTTACAGGTATGAGTAAAACAGATTACAGACACAGACAGTCACGCCGGAGGCGCAGCCGGTTCAGCAGGCACCTGCCCACATTTATCGTATTATTTACACTGACGGTCCTTATAGGCGGAAGTATCTTCGCTGTCAGCCGTTTCGTTTTCAATAAAAAGCCCGGCGGGCCATCCCTGCCGGCAGCAGAAGTAATTGCCTCCCCGGATTCCACCCAGACCGAGATTCCACCGACAGCGCCCACAGAGCCGGAGCCGGATGCAGTGGACCTGCTGATTGCCCAGGCCGACAGGCTGGCCGCAGGATACGATTATGACGCCGCCATGGCTCTGGTACAGAACGACTCCGCTGCCGCAGCTGATCCCCGCGGCCAGGAAGCGGTGAGCCGCTACCAACAGGTTAAGGATACCATGGTGGAGGCAGACCATACACAGATTACACACGTGTTTTTCCACACGCTGATCGTGGACACTGCCCTTGCATTTGACGGCGACGCCGATTCCAAGGGGTATAATTCCGTGATGACTACCACCGGCGAGTTCACCCGGATGCTGGAAGAAATGTACAAGCGGGGCTATGTTCTGGTGCGGCTTCACGATGTGGCCTACCAGGAACCCGATGAGAACGGCAATATGAAGTTTGTATACGGGAAGATCATGCTGCCTGAGGGCAAGAAGCCCTTTGTGATGTCCCAGGACGATGTATGTTACTATGACTATATGCACGATGACGGCTTTGCCACCAAGATGATCATTGGTGAGGATGGCAAGCCAACCAACGAGATGACCCTTGCCGATGGAACTGTTAAGACCGGTTCCTTTGACATGGTTCCAATTTTGGAGGACTTTATTCAGGAGCACCCTGATTTCTCCTACAGGGGCGCCCGGGCCATTGTGGCATTTACCGGATACCAGGGAATCCTGGGCTACCGCACCGCCGCCTCCTACAGCGACAGCGGCACCTATGAGGCAGACCGGGAGATGGCCGCCAAGGTGGCTCAGTGCCTGCGGGACAACGGCTGGGAGCTGGCCTCCCACAGCTGGGGGCACATCAAGCTGGGCGTTGCGGAGAATCCGGAGGACGGATTTGCTGTTTCTGAGGAGCGTTTCCGCACAGACACCGACAAGTGGGAAGCCGAGGTGGAATCCCTGATCGGTGACACGGATATTATGATCTATCCCTTTGGCAATGATATCTCCAATTTCCACGCCTACAATGCAGAGAACCCGCGTTTTAACTATCTGGAATCCAAGGGCTTCCGGTATTTCTGCAATGTGGATGCCAGCACGCCCTACTGGATGCAGAAGGGCACCAACTACTTCCGCATGGCCCGCCGCAATCTGGACGGCTACAGGCTGTACCAGGATGTGATCGCAACAGACCCGGCCAAGAAGCGGCTGTCCGATCTCTTCGATGCAGCGGAAATTTTCGATCCGGCCAGACCCACGCCGGTTACATGGTATTAAACTGACATACGGGCGCCTGCCTGGAATGACCTGACACGTCATTTCAGGCAGGCGTTTTTTCTTGTACATCTTCCTGGCATTGGGAACTGTTTGCTTCTCTTTACATATAATAAATCAAGCAAATGATTTCTGATCTGAAAGGAGAATCCCCTATGATTCCCAAATTGGAAGTACACGGGGTCAGCTATTCTTATCACTCGTTAGATGGTGAGACGCTGGCCCTTTCTGATATATCTTTTACCGCAGATACCGGCGAATTTTTGGCTATTGTGGGCCCGTCCGGCTGCGGCAAGTCCACCCTTTTATCCATGCTCTGCGGACTTACAAAACCCGGTTCCGGCCAGATCCTTCTGGACGGGGCTCCCATTTCACGTGATGCCTCCGCCATCGGCTATATGCTGCAGAAGGATCACCTGTTTGAATGGCGCACTATATTTTCAAACGTTTCCCTGGGCCTCGAAATTCAAAAGCGGTTGGACGAACCTGCCAAGCGTGAGCTGCAGTCCATGATCAATACCTACGGCCTGGGCGGCTTTGAGAACGCACGCCCCTCCGAACTCTCCGGCGGTATGCGCCAGAGGGCCGCCCTGATCCGCACCCTTGCGTTAAAACCGGATCTGCTGCTTCTTGACGAGCCGTTCTCAGCGCTGGACTACCAGACACGGCTCTCAGTCTGTGACGATATCAGCTCCATCATACGCCAGGCCCATAAAACCGCGATTCTGGTCACACATGACCTGTCCGAAGCCATCAGCGTGGCGGACCGGATCATCGTCCTGTCCTCCCGCCCAGGCACTGTTAAAGCCATCCTTCCCATTGAATTTGAAGATGGCTGCCGCCGTCCCCTGGACCGGCGCAACTGCCCTGAATTTTCCCTGTTTTTCAATCAGGTATGGAAGGAGCTGAAAGAATATGACTGAAATCCGTCCCTCGCTGGCCCAGCAGGAATTCGTTGCAAAAGAAATACGCCACCGCAGGCAGGTGGTTATCGTCCGTTTTATGCTCCTGGTGCTGCTGCTGGCCCTTTGGGAGCTTGCGGCAGACTTTGGCTGGATCGACAGCTTTATCTTCAGCAGCCCCACCATGATCGTCCGCTGCCTGATGGATATGGCAGGCGACGGCAGCCTGTTTCTCCACACCGGGGTCACGCTGTTTGAAACCATCATCAGCTTTGCACTGGTGGTGGTCATTGGCCTTGCCATCGCACTGTCCCTGTGGTTCAGCCGCAGCCTGGCGGAGATCCTGGAACCCTTTCTGGTGATGCTCAACAGCCTGCCTAAATCCGCCCTGGCTCCCCTGCTGATCGTATGGCTGGGCAATAACATGAACACCATCATTGTGGCAGCCATCTCCGTGGCGCTGTTCGGTTCCATTCTGACCCTGCACACCGGCTTCTCCCAGATGGACGGGGAACAGGTCAAGCTGATCTACGCCCTGGGCGGGAATAAAATGGATGTGCTGTTAAAGGTGCTGCTGCCTGGTTCCCTGCCTCTTATCATCAGCAATATGAAGGTCAACATCGGGCTTTGCCTGGTGGGCGTGATTATTGGAGAGTTCTTGTCTGCGAAGGCCGGGCTGGGGTATCTGATTACCTATGGCAGCCAGGTGTTTGCCATGACCATGGTTGTGACCTCCATTGTGGTGCTGTGCCTGATGTCGGTTGTGCTGTACCAGGTTATTGCGCTGATGGAGAAGAAAATGAAATAACTGAATTAATCCGGTTTTTATAAGAGCATATATGGCAGCCGTTAACACTGGCTGTCATATATGCTCTTCTAGTTCGTTCAAATTAGCTCTTTAAAATCGTCATACTTTTCTGATGCTTGTACTACAATGTACAATTAATAGCTTTTAGGAGGTTTGAAGATATGAAGATAACAGCTGCAGTTGTACGGGAAAAAGGGAAGCCGTTCCAATTCGAGGAAGTGGAACTCAAACCGCCGGCAGAAGGCGAGGTCCTGG
This sequence comes from uncultured Clostridium sp., assembly GCA_900551225.1. Classification (GTDB taxonomy): domain Bacteria; phylum Bacillota; class Clostridia; order Lachnospirales; family Lachnospiraceae; genus Enterocloster. The sequence goes on along the minus strand of URUZ01000053.1, from coordinate 13,334 downwards.
TGAAGATTGCGGCCAGCGGCGTCTGCCACACCGACGAGGTGGCACAGCATCAGATGATCCCAGTGCCTCTGCCTGCCGTCCTGGGCCATGAGGGCTGCGGAATCGTGGAGGAAGTGGGCGGGGGCGTCACCGGGTTTCAGAAGGGGGATCATGTGGTATTCTCCTTCGGCTACTGCGGCCACTGCAAGAGCTGCATGGACGGCAGGCCCTATGCCTGCGAGAATTTCAACGCCATCAACTTCGGGGGCGTCATGAGCGACGGTACCAGGCGCCTGTCCAAGGACGGGGAGGAAATATCCTCCTTCTTCGGCCAGTCCTCCTTCGCCACCTACTCCGTGGTTCACAAAAACAGCATTATCAAAGTAGACAATGACATTGACCTGGACATACTCGGCCCCCTGGGCTGCGGGATACAGACCGGCGCGGGAGCGGTCCTCAACCGTTTAAAACCAGCGGCCGGCTCCAGTCTTGCGGTCTTTGGCTGCGGCACGGTGGGAATGAGCGCCATCATGGCCGCCAATCTGTGCCCCTGCAAGTACATTATTGCCGTGGGCGGTAATGAGGAGAGCCTGGCCCTGGCCAGGGAGCTGGGCGCCACCCACACCATCAACAGGAAACAGTGCGATGATATCCCGGCCGAAATCAAGCGGATCACCGGCGGAGGAGCCGACTACGCCATCGACACCAGCGGTGTGCCGGACTTCGTGAAAAAAGCCCTGGCTTCCCTCAGATTCCTTGCCGTGGTGCTGGGCGTCACCGGAGATCTGACCATCAACGTGCAGGAGGAACTGATGGGCGAAGCAAAGTCCCTGGTCGGCATCGTGGAGGGCGACTCCAATCCCAAGATCTTTATTCCCCAGTTGATCGAATACTATAAACAGGGACGCTTCCCCTTCGACAAACTGATCAAAGTATTTGAGTTCGGCGAGATCAACGAGGCATTTGAACTGTCCCACAGCGGCAAAGCCATCAAAGCCCTGTTAAAAATGAATTAGGAGGAAAATTATGGAATATCAGTTATACATAAACGGAAAGTGGAAAAACACCAGCTCTGGCTATGTGGCCATGGATAAAAATCCGGCCGACGATTCCGTGTACGCCCACGTGCATTTCGCCGGAGAGACGGAGGTGGAGGAAGCCATCACAGCGGCCTGCCAGGCCCAGCCTTTATGGGCGGCAGTCCCCGCCGCTGACCGGGAAGCCATTCTGCTGAAAGCAGCAGAATGGATGGAAGCCAACATCGCCCAGGTGGCCGATGTGCTGATGGGTGAGAGCGGATCCGCCTTTGGGAAGGCCTGGTTTGAAGCGGGATTCGCCGTGGATATCCTGCGGTCCGCCGCCGGAGAATGCCGCCGGGTCTTTGGGCAGGTACAGCAGCAGGTTCCCGGGGAGATCTCTATGATCCGCAGGCTGCCCCTGGGCGTGGTGGCCGGGATCGCCCCCTTCAACTTCCCGTTGATCCTGGCCCTCAAAAAGGTGGCCTTCGCCCTGGCCGCAGGCAATACTTTTGTGCTGAAACCGGCCAGCGCCACCCCCGTCTCCGGTGTGATGATCGCCAAGGCGCTGGATGCCGCCGGGCTTCCCGCCGGGGTATTCAATCTGATCCCCGGCTCCGGTGAGTCTGTGGGCCGTCGTCTTATTGAGGACCCCAGGGTGAAAATGGTGGCCTTCACCGGGTCCACCGCCGTGGGCCGGGACATCGCTGCCAGGGCTTCCGGCCTGTTCAAGAAATATTCTCTGGAGCTGGGCGGCAAGAACCCGCTGATCCTCTTAAAGGATTTCGATGTGGACCAAGCCGTAAAAATCGCCGGCTTCGGCGCATTCTTCCACCAGGGCCAGATCTGCATGTGCACCTCCCGCCTGATTGTGGAGGAACCGGTGTACGATGAATTCTGTGAGAAATTCGCAGCTTACGCCAAGCAGATGAAGGTGGGCGACCCCCACGAGCAGGACACGGTGATCGGCCCCCTGATCAAGGAATCACAGTGTGCCCTCATCGACAGCCAGATCCAGGATGCCGTCGGCAAGGGAGCCGTCCTCCTGACCGGCGGCACTCACCAGGGACACTACTACCAGCCGACGGTACTGAAGGACGTGACCCCCGGCATGCGCATTTTCTATGAAGAAAGTTTCGGGCCGGTCACCTCCATCATCAAGGCAGCCGACGCCCGGGAAGCGGTCGCCCTCTGCAACGACAACCAGTACGGGCTCTCCTCCTCCCTGCTGACCAACGACTTAAACGCCGCCATGTCCCTCTCCCTGGAAATGGAAGCCGGAATGGTGCACATTAACAACTCCACCGTATCCGACAACTCCACCGTGGCCTTCGGCGGTGTGAAGGACAGCGGCGTCGGCAGGGAGGGCGGCGCCTATTCCATCGATGAATTTACGGAACTGAAATGGATCACCGTGCAGTATACACAGGCCCAGCTTCCGTTTTAAAGCTCTAAAAAAACCGGCGTGTTCTGCCACGCCGGTTTTTTCTAAGACTTATGTCCCATCCGTCATTTACGAGATGCCGCACTGGTTTCTTTTAAAATATCGTGCTTAAACTTGGACAGGGGCCACCGGCCGAAGCTGTCGGGGGTCATGCCCTTGCCGAAGATATGCTCTTCCAGCCGCTTCATACTCACTGACTTTTTGTTGGACACAAGGAGCCTCTGTATTTCCTTCAGCTGTGAATTCGTATAGACCTTACTCTTTCTAATCAGTTCTATTGCATCCACATCGTGAATCTGGTAAGCCTCCTCCAGGCGCATCACCTTCACATTGTTCTCAAAATCCCCAGTCCCCGTCAGTTTTATCTTACCGCCGGAGAAGGAGAAGCAGATACCATTTACAAAATCCGCTGTGTCGTCAAAGGGGGACACCAGCGCCTTCGTGCTGGCGCTTTTAACCCGGTTGCAGTTGCCGCACACCGGCACCAGGTTGTACAGGCTTACGGCAAAAAAAGGATAAGCGGAGCGGCTATAGAAATGATCCAGCTGCGCGCCGGAGACTTTCTCTGCCCTGCTGTTGATAAAATCCCGGTTGCAGTAGGGGCATGTGGAGATGCCGCACTCCCTGACAATCTTCACATTCATCTGAATACTGGCCGGCTTTGATTTCACCATGGATGTAATCAATTTGTCATATGTATTATGGTACAGTTTGTAATCACCCGTAAATCCCCCTGAGCTGAGGAAACATTCCGCCTTCATAGCTGCCTCTGCAGCGCTGCCAATGTGCATGTGCTCCATTGCGCCCTTTAATTTAGCAAAAGGCGCGAGCACCAGCTGCTTCAGTGCATCGCCCGGCCCGTAGAAATCCGGCGGCAGGTACGCTTTGGAGCTGGTCACAATCCGGTCACCCAGATCCGCCAGCCGAATCTTTACAATATCATAATAGATGTCCTCAAATTCCCTGCTGTATGTATTCAGACGGATCATACGCTCTTTCCTCCAAGTTTCAGCTCCAATTCCCTTATCTGCCGAGCCAGGCGTTCCTGCTGCCTGCGCATATCATCCAGTTTGGCTGCCTGGTCATCTGGTTCCCAGCAGGCATCCAGCATGTCCAGCAGCTCTTCCCGGTAAATCTCCTCGCCAATGCCGCTGATAAATGCCGCCAGAAACGCGCGGGCCTGTCCCTCGCCCCATTGCCGTCTCAGGAAATAATTAATCCAGCCTGTCACCACAGCGCCCGCCTGTCTGCCGCCTCTGTCCCGCAGCAGCCATATAAGGCCTCCGATACACCTTCTGGAGACTTCCCCAATGGTTGCATCCATATAGAAATTGCTGGTCAGCAGCGTGTGGATATTCTGTCCAAAGGCTGCGCCGGCCTTCTCATGTTCAATGGACGGCAGATAGGTCACATCCCAATTGAGCATATCTGAAAGAATAAAGGGAGAGTTGGTGGTGATAACAATCTGCACCTCCACATCTCTGCCATATCTCTGTATCATATCCAGCAGCGTATATACATACTTCCTCTGCCATTCCGGGTGATAATAAAGCTCCCCCTCATCAATGAAAATGATTGCAGTTTCGCCTGGCTGCAGGCTGTCTGTAACTTTAAAGCTGTTTTTGCCCACAGCAGCCTCAAACGTCTCATGGTAACTCTCGTACCCGCTGAGACACCAGTACAGTTTAGAGAGAAAATCCAGTTTGCTGAACTGTCCGGATGAAAAGTGGCCGATTCTGGCCCCAGGGTTTCTGAGAATCTGACTGATCTCCTCCTCAGTTTTCCCCGTCAGCCAGTTACCGAGGGTTCCGCCCATCCATTGGCTGAACGGTTTTGGCGCCTCCGCCTCATCGGCAATCCAGACAAGCTTCTCCTTCTTAATGTCCCAGTCCAAAAGCTTCTGCAGCTTTTTTTCTGGATGTGCATCCAGAAATGCCAGCTGATAGCACAATTCCTGGTTCACATAGGAGGGGTCCCCCGTGGAATTGAGGCGGTTAAAATAGCTGGCTGCCGATGAGTAGTCCACATTTCCCACACCTTCGGCGGTCTCGTACCTTCTGCCTTCCTCATTTGAACCGCCCTGGCTGCCCCTCTGCCTCATAACCATATTTCCATCGATTTTATTGGAGAAATAGATAATCTTTGAGTGTTCCTGGCTGCTCAGCTGCATGTATTTGGGATAAGGTTTAATCTGATCCGCATCATATTTCAGGCCCGCAATGTTGGTAAAGAAATAGCGTTTCTCACCCAGGCGGAACACGACCAGGAATTCCATATCCTTGTTTAAACCAGGGCTGTGGTAATCGTGAATTCGGAAAACGTGATCCATATAATTAACCCACGGAGCATCAAGCTCCTCCAGCAGCCTGAAAAAGCTGTCCCTGAGAAAATCCAGAATTCCAGTTTTTCCCATACCGTTCTTGCCCACAATGCAGGATAAAGAATGGATCTGGTCTCCATAAAAGCCGGAGAAGCTTTGGCTGCTGCCCTCCTCCATCTGGATCACCTTTGCCTCCGGATCGTAAAGGCAGCTGTGGTCAAAGGAGAGCTGCTGACGGCAGAGTCCCCTGTACCCGTTCAAATACACATGTGAAAAGAGAAATTTCCTCATATCCCCCTTGTCGTTTCCCATGCCCAGCAGCCGTTCCAGAAGCTCTGCTGTCTGGTAGCGCTCATACTGGTTGAGAAGCCAGTCCGACTGATCGTACCCCAGATAGTCGCACCTGACGCCACCGTTTTTATTATGAACCTCGCCTTTGATCTGCCAGCTGTTCCCCACGCAGTCCAGGCTGATTATCAGATACACCTCCTGCTCCACATACAGAGTGCGGGAGGCATTCCCTTGTTCATATACCCACCATGCATATTCCTTCTCGTTCTTCTCGGCCAAAACCATCCTGGGTTCCTCGCAGGAAGCCAGGATGCTGCTGGTAAACCGGTCACTGCCCTCTTCCGCCCACTTCCTGGCAAGCAGCGGTTCTATGCTCTTCATGTACATGAGGCTGTCCAGGTACAGGAATTTGTAGGTTTGCTGCTCCTGATGCTCCATGCTGCTGTTCGTAATGATGGCATGGATCTGGTGGCGGTTCACCTCATTGTCAATATGGTAACGCCGGTACTGCTTCAGCAGCAGCAAAACCACGGATACCGGCAGGCAGTTAATCCACTGTTCAATCATCTTTATGCCATTGAATGCAAAGCCTCTGTCCCGCTCCGATCCGGCGGTTGATATATGTTGGAAAAGACCTGCTACAATCTGCCCCTGTTCCTCCTCGCTGAACTGAATGCCATCAGGATAATGGCTGCAGATCATGCGGATGGCCGTCTCATTATCTGAGAATGTGCCATAATAAAGTTCAAAATACCTGGCCATTTCAAGGTAAAGGATTCGCTGGTTCTCCTCGTTATCCAGGATTTTATACAGACGCTCCCTGATCTCATCCGGTTCTTTACCCTCTGAAATATCCGCTAAACGGTACAGTTGATAAGCAAAGTGCCTGTGATGAAACAGCTTTCTCCAGCCTTTTGCGCCGCTGCGGTTCACCTCCGGATACGCCTCATTCTCATAAACACACACCAGATTGTTGACCACTGTCCAGGCATAGAGGGTCAGTTGATTTTCCAGCTTATCCGAAATATATTTTAATCTTTCCTGCCGTTCACGTTCCGTATCAATCTCTTGTTCCCATCTGGCCATCATCAGATCCAGGCGTTCCAGCAGTTCCTCATCCTGACACTGCCAGAGTAAATCCATGTCCCCTTCCCGGATACAAAATAAATCCGTCCATTTCTCCGACATCATTGCACATGCCCCCCTTACCCGTAATCATAGTCTTATTTTAGACGAATATTTCCCATAAATCAAGCATATATAAGGCTGGTCCGACTTCATACCAGCCCATATACATATTAAATACAATAGACAATAAAAAACTAATTCCGTATACTGTAGGGACATGATAACACAGCTCCGCACAAAATGTCAGGCGCGGGGAATCATTTCCCAGTATAATCATTCTGCCGGAACAGTGATTGGAGGACTTAGAAATGAACATGGATATAAATCATATGGAAAACCTGATCAAAACAGAATACAGCAATATAACCGGTATCATTGTGCTGAAAAATGGGGAGCCTGTTTACGAAAATTACTTTGACGGCTTCACACCCGAAGATACCGTCCACATCATGTCAGTGACCAAAAGCGTCCTGTCCGCCCTGATGGGCATTGCCATTGACCGTGGCCTTGTCAGAGGCGTCGGCCAGAGGGTGCTGGAGTTTTTCCCGGATTACGCGGTAAAGAGGGGTGAAAAGACCATACAGCAGGTCACCATCGAACACCTGCTGACAATGACTGCCCCCTATAAATACAGGTCTGAACCTTACACAAAGGTATACAGCAGCCCGGACTGGACAAAATCTGCCTTGGACCTGCTGGGCGGCAGGGCCGGGATCACCGGTGAATTTAACTATTCCACAGTAGGCAGCCAGATTCTGTCGGGAATCCTGGCAAATGCCTCCGGCAGGCGGGTCATTGATTTTGCCGCAGAGAACCTGTTTGGGCCTCTGGGCATACAAACGCCGCCAAATACAGCCGTTCATAATAAAGAAGAACACATGGCCTTTCTGAAGGCCGGACGCGTAAAGGGCTGGATCACTGATCCAATGGGCATAAACACCGCAGGCTGGGGGCTCTGCATGACGCCCCGGGACATGGCTAAAATCGGCCGGCTGTATTTAAACGGCGGCGTGTATGAAGGCAGGCGGGTCCTCTCTGCCAGCTGGGTCCAGGAGAGCACCCAGGAAAAAAGCCGCTGGGGCGAACTGCCCTACGGCTATCTGTGGTGGGTGATGGAGGAACCGGGAAGCCCCAGTTTCGCGGCCATCGGCGATGGTGGAAATATGATCTATGTCAATCCCCAGAAACACATGGTGGCAGCCATTGCCGCCCGTTTTAAGCCGTCGGCCCGGATTCCCACAGAACTGGTTACTGACTGTATAGTCCCATTATTTGAATCATAGCAAGGAGGTGCTGTGAATGGATTGGATCAGCGGAATACAAAAGGCCGTAGATTATGTTGAGGCCCATCTCACCGAGGAGCTGGACTTCCCTGAGATTGCAAAGCAGGCCTGCTCCTCCAGCTTTCATTTCCAGCGGGTATTCAGCATCCTCTGCGGTTATACGCTGGGAGACTATATCCGCATGCGCAGGCTCTCCCTGGCCGGGAACGAGCTTGCGGCCTCGGATGCGCGGATTCTGGACATTGCGGTAAAATACGGCTATGACACCCAGGAGAGCTTCAGCCGCGCCTTTACCCGTTTTCACGGGGTGTCTCCCACCCAGGCCCGGGCAGGGGCCAGCCGCAAAGCCTTTTCCCGGATCTCTGTTAAGCTGGTCCTGGAAGGGGGGAATATCCTGGATTACAGAATAGAAAAAAAAGAGACATTTAAAATAGTGTGCAGAAAGATCGGCCTGTCCGGCAGGGACGAACTGACCAACTCTGAATTGAGCCAATTCTGGCAGCAGTGCCGGGCCGATGGAACCATCCGGGCGCTGTCTCAATATATCCCCGAAAATGATGTCTTTGGCGGCTGCATCGTCGGCGCCGGCTTCGGCGGCGATGCAGTCGACATGCAGTTCCCCTATGCCGTGGGCGCCCATTATAACGGCTGCCCGGTTGTGGAGGAGAGCCTGTCGGTGGAGGAGATCCCTGCCCATACCTACGCGGTGTTCCGGTGCACAGGGAACATGCCGGAGGCCTTCCACAAGCTGTATCATCAGATCTACAGTGAATTCCTCCCCGCAAGCGAATACCGCCACTGCGGCGGCACGGACTTTGAAGTATACCCTTCAGCCGATGTAACTGATCCGGGCTATACCTGCGAAATCTGGGTGGCTGTGGAAAAGGATCACAGCTTCTCCTCCATTCTGTAATACTGCACCCGCATTCCCAGCCGCTCATAGAGCCTCAGGGCGTTCTCATTAAAGTTCCAGACACACAGCTCTAAACTGTCCGCCTTCTCTGCCGCCGCCTGTTCCCGGGCGCGGGCCATGAGGGCGCTGGCAATGCCTCTGCCCCGGCATTCCGGAAGGGTGACAACATCCTGTATAAATGCCACTCTGCGTGTTTTACAGACCGGGCTGTCCGGCGTGTCTTTAATTGTGCCGAAGCAGAGGCCCACAACACGTCCCTCCAGCTCCGCCAGCCAGGCTATGGGGCAGTCCTCCCCTAATAGCTCCTCAAATTCTGTCATGGGATAGCTCTGTTCCGTCCCGTGAAAATAGTCAGGCCTGGCCTGCCGGTGAACGGCGAATTCCATTTCCTCCAGCGCGGAGACAGCCTGGTAATCTTCCATCTCCGCTCTCCGTATAATCAGTGAATCATTCAATCTGTCTTATTTCCTCCCTCTAATAGATCTGGCTTCCAAAGGGCATCAGCGCCAGCTTGGCCAGCTTAAACTGCTGCAGCCCAAAGGGGATGCCGATCACAGTGACGCACAGCAGCACCCCCATCAGGGCGAACTCCACCGCCAGCCACAGGCCGGATACCAGAAGCCACACAATGTTTAATAACATGGAGCCGGCGCCTCCTCCATACCGCACTTCTTTGCCAAAAGGGAAGAAGCTGAGCCCCGCAAACTTAAAGCACTGCAGCCCAACCGGAATTCCCACAATGGTGATACACCAGAGGCAGCCCACAAATGCCCAGCTGAGTCCGCTTAAAAATCCGCCGAATATAAACCAAAGTACATTTCCCAAACAACCCATCTATCTTCCTCCTAATACTTTTACTTTAGGATGCCCTATGAACACTCTGATGTCAATAAAAGATTCTTTACAATTTTCGTTGACAATCTCCTTCCCAGTTTATATAATAGTTGAGAAATACAACAGTTGAATATCACAACCAATATCGGCTGCGTTTTAAAAGGAGGGAATATGAACCGGTATATAGGAATTCTCAGGCGCTGCGAACTCCATTTTATCCGTGAAGAACTGGGAAAATATGGGTTGCAAACGCTGGAAGGACGGCTGCTGTCTGTTTTGACAGAAGAGTGCACCAGCCAGGAGGTTCTGTGCTGCCAGCTGAATCTGGACAAGGGACAGATCGCCAAATCCATCTCCGCCCTGGAGGAAAAGGGCCTGGTGATCCGCAGGATCAATGAAAAGAACCGCCGCCAGAAACTGGTATCCCTCACGGACCGCGGCCGTGAGATGGTGGGCATTATGGAAGGCATTTACAAATCCTGGGATACCATCAGTTATCAGGGGTTCACCCCCGAGGAAATCCAGCTTTACAGGGATTTCATCAAACGAATGGCGGAAAATGCCATGGAATACAAACGAAAAAATGGAGGTTACATAAATGGTTAAGAATCTGACGGAAGGCAATCCGTTAAAATTGTTGTTCTTCTTCGCCCTGCCCATGGTGGTGGGCAACCTGTTTCAGCAGCTCTACAACATGGTGGATTCCATGGTTGTGGGCCGGTTTGTGGGCGAGGATGCCCTGGCCGCCGTGGGTTCCTCATTCCCCGTGGTATTTCTGGCCGTGGCTGTGGCCTCCGGCCTGTCCATGGGATGTACTGTGGTCATATCCCAGCTGTTCGGCGCCGGCCACATCCGTGAGATGAAGGTCACCGTGTCCACCGCCCTGATCACCCTGGGCGTCATCGGCCTGGTCATCATGGGCATCGGCACCGTGGCCGCTGAACCCCTGTTAAAGCTGCTGGGCACTGACCCCGACATTCTGGCAGACTCCCTGATCTACTTAAAGATCTATTTCGGCGGAGCTGTTTTCCTGTTTGTCTATAACTCCCTCAACGGCATCTACAACGCCCTGGGCGACAGCAACACCCCCTTAAAGTTCCTGATGGTCTCAGCCCTGACCAATATTGTGCTGGATCTGCTCTTTGTAATCAAGTTCAATATGGGCGTAGCCGGCGTGGCCTGGGCCACCCTGATTGCCCAGGGCATGTGCGCATTTATCTCCTTCTACGTGCTGGTGCGCAGGCTGGTTAAAATGGAAAATGAGGAGGTATCCCGCGGCATGAAATTCTCCTTCTTCGCCTACCCGGCAGCCAAGCGCATCGCCAAAATCGGTATTCCATCCATGATCCAGCAGTCCATCGTGTCCGTCAGCATGATGTTCATGCAGGGCCTGGTGAACTCCTACGGCAAGGTATTTGTGGCCGGTTACACAGCTGCCACCAAGATCGATACCCTGGCCATGCTGCCCAACATGAACTTCTCCAACGCCATGTCCAGCTACACTGCCCAGAACATCGGCGCGCAGAAGGAGGAGCGGGTGCACCAGGGCTACAAGGCCTGTATGCTGATGGTGCTGATCTTCTCCCTGATTATCACTGCGGCCATCTACCTCTTCGGTCCCCAGCTGCTGGGCCTGTTCCTGAACCAGGGCGAGGCGGGCAGCGCCATCAGCTATGGCCTCAGTTACATGAAGGTGGTATCCGTATTTTATCTTCTGATGGGCTTCCTGTTCGTGGGCAACGGCCTGCTGCGTGGCGCCGGGGATATGGGCGCTTTCATGTTAAGCTCCATGTCCAACCTGTTCGTCCGCGTGATCATGGCATACCTGCTGGCCCACTTTATAGGTCCCAGCGCTATCTGGTGGTCCATCCCCATTGGCTGGGGCGTTGGCTCCATCTTCTCCTTCGTCAGGGTAAAAAGTGGCAAATGGGCTTCCAAAAGCCTTGTTTCATAATCTGGAAACAAAATAACGGTGAACCGCACGCTTTGCGGGCGCTTCACCGCGTACAAAAAGAGCGGCTTGCTACAGCCGCTCTTCGTTTCCTCTCATGAACTTATACTCTGCCACAGACCGGTCAAAGGTTTTGATATGGTAGAACAGCCAGTCCCTGACGTTCTTGTTCACCTGCTCCACGAATTCTTCGGTGGGGCCTTCCTGCTCTTCCAGCATATCATGAAGCTCCTGAACCGTCTGTCTGAACTCCTGATGCTTTATCTTGTGTTCCCTGATACCCGGATATTCAATCTGCTCCTGAAGGGCTTCCTCCTGGCCGAAGTGATATTCCGTGTAATCTGCCAGATATCCCAGTATTCTCACGGCAGCCTGCCGGTCCGCCCCCTCGCTGCAGCTTACAAGCAGGTCGTTAATCTTCCCGATCAGCTCCTTATGCTGAGAGTCAATCATCTCATTTCCTGTCACAAGAGTATCGTCAAATTCTGCGTACATGTGCATCCCTCCAGTATTGTTTAATGGCTTCATTTTAGCATAGTATATGTAAATTTACTATGACAATTGCAACATTTCCTAAATATTACTTTTCTCTGCTTCTCCTTCTCATAAACCAGAAGTAATATGGCACCTCCACCAGCAGCATCACGCTCCATCCCACGGCGCAGGCATAGGCCGCGCCCTGCATCCCCATCTTAGGGCACAGCAGGTACACGAAGAGGACCCGCAGACTGGTCTGGGTAAATGTTCCTATAAGCGTGATGCTCATATTGCCCATCCCCCGGAAAAAGCCCTGGATTCCATTGGTAAATGCCGGGAACAGGTAGAAAAATGCCATCAGCCCCAGATAGCTGCTGCCCAGGTTCACAATGGACTCATTTCCCGCTGTGACAAACAGCCCCATCACCGGCCGTCGCAGCAGGAGTATCGCACAGCAGATCAGAATCCAGTAGACAAACTCCAGTCTCAGTCCGGCTGCAAAGCCCCGGGTGATCCGCTCATGCTTTTTCGCACCTCTGTTCTGGGCCACGAAGGTGGTGATCCCGTGGGAAATGCTCTGCTCCGGCGTAAACGCGAAGTCATCCACCCTGTTTACCGCATTGAAAGCCGCGATGATATCCACGCCCAAAGGATTGATCGCTCCCTGGATCAACAGCTTCCCAATAGGCTGGCAGGACTGCTGCAGGGCGGTGATGCTTCCATAGCGCAGGGTCTGTTTCAATAACCCCCTGTCCATGTGAAATTCTCCCCTTCTCAGCTGCAGCATGGGAATGCGGCGGTAAACGTAGACGATGCACAAAATGGCTGAGGCCGCCTCCGCAATCACAGTAGTGACGGCAGAACAGACAATTCCAAAACCCAGCCCGCCGATGAAGATCAGGTCCAGCACTGCATTGAGCACCGCGGAAAACGCCAGGAATTTTAACGGGGTTTTAGAATCCCCCACGCTCTTTAACGCGGATGACACAGCATTGTAAAAATATGTAAATGGCGCCCCCAAAAATATGATCCTCAGGTAGGTCTCCGCCATTTCCAGCAGCTCCGGCGGCACATTTAACGCCTTAAGCAGCGGCCCGGACAGCAGCACGCCGGCCAGGGCCACCGCCAGGGAGAAAAAGCAGCCGAAGATCACCGTGGTGGACATCTCCCGCTTCAGCTTCTCCTTCTCCCCCGCGCCGAAGAATTCGCTCATCAGCACCGAGGCCCCCATGCAGATCCCGGAGATCCCCAGGATCACGATGCTCATCACCGGATTGGCCGTGCCTTCCGCAGCCAGGGCCTCCTTCCCGATAAAACGGCCCGCAATGACAGAATCCACCACATTGTAGGTCAGCTGAAACAGATTTCCGATTATCAGGGGGACGGAATAGTTCACCAGATGTCTGGAGATTCCTCCCTCTGTCATATTCACAGTCGCCATGGCCCCATTCTCCTCGCTGCACTTCTTCTCACGGAGCATTCCGTCTTGTAAGCACTTACACTTGTATTCAGGGTTTATTATAGAACCAAACGTTTCTGGGCGCAAGTGCTTTTTGTGGCTGAGGGGTAAGGCGCGAATGGGGTACGCGGACGTTGGCTGGTGTATTGGCCGCGAAAAGACGGAGGTTGGGGCTGGGAGGACAGCGGAGCAATGTCATTTAGTTAAGACAGAGCTGCAAGAACTACTAAAAGAGCAAG
>URUZ01000052.1 GCA_900551225.1 uncultured Clostridium sp. | reverse complement strand
GGAAACGGAGGACAGGAGGGCGGCAAAAAGGGGCAGATTTTCCGGCTGACCAGTGCAGTGGCAATAAATGGCAATGATATAGGGCCGGGCTACGGTACCAGCAAACTCCCCAGGGATGGGAGCTATAATAACATATATGACCTTACGGACAGTGCTGCAAGAGTGACCGTTTCCGGTTCATATGGCTATACCGGAGCCCCTATAACACCTGCGCCCACTGTCAAATATGGATCTACCACGATTGCTGAATCCCATTATACCACCAGGTATCAGAACAACATTGAACGGGGAACGGCCACTGTCTTTGTGACCGGCGGATATGATATGAGTAAGCCCGCGGATACCTCCAAGCTGGCCTATGGCACAGGCTCTACCGTATATGATATCACCAGGGCCAGCATTTCACCGGCCATCAATGCCGCGGATGTCATTACCTATGGATCATCCGTTGTGGCCACAGTAACAAACAATCCGGGCAATGCCACCGTATCGGACTGGAAGATAGTCGGGAATACAGGAACGATCCGGCAGATGAGCAACGGCACGGTATCTGTAACCCCTGACCGTGCCGGGACCTTCAGCCTCAGCGCCAATGTGCAGGAGAGCAGCAACTATATAGGGGCAACGGCGGTCAGCGGGCCTATCCGTGTGATGGGGCAATCAATTGAGAAGGCTACCATTGAGGTGATTCCCCAGCAGACCTATACAGGAAATGCGGTGACTCCGGATCCGAAGGTATATCTAAACGGAGTCACATTAAAGCGGGATTCTGATTATACTGTTTCCTATTCCCAGAATGTAAATCAGGGCACAGCCAGAATCACTATCACCGGCATCGGTAATTATCTGTTTGAGAAGAACGGAGTGCCTGTCAGCATTTCTTCGGAATTCTCCATAGTGCCCAGGCAGATTGGGGACAGCGGGGTAAAGCTGTCGCCCATACCGGCGCCGGAATATAACGGTACAGGCAAAACACCGGAAGTGACGCTGACCTATAACGGCGCCACTCTGGTCAAGGATAGAGATTATACGGTTGAATACAGCAACAACATCGAGGTTGGCAATGGGACCGGTACGGTGATTATCACAGGTAAGGGCAATTTCAGAGGCCTGCGCCAGGAGCGTTTTACGATCACACCCGCCAACATTGACCAGACGGCTGTCCAAATATTGGGCATTAATCCCGTGACATTCACAGGGCTGAAGCAGGAGCCGCCGGTGACCCTTACCTTTCAGATTGGGGCGGATACAGTGACCCTGGCCAGGGAAACAGATTACACGGTCGCCTACTCGGGAAATGTGGAGGCGGGGAATGCAGCTGTAACCATTACCGGCAAGGGGAATTTTAAGGGCAGCAGAACCACGGGATTCGTGATCCGGCCACTGGCTCTGAAGGTGAAAGCGGACAGCCAGTACCTGGAGCTGGGCGCAGGGGCGGTTAACCCTGTTTTCACCTACCAGGTGGAGGGAGCGGTCAGCGGCTATGCCCCGGTGTTCAGCGGGGGGCTGACCAGAGAGAACCACACTGTTTTTGCCCAGGGTGTGTACAAGATTATCATGGATACTGCCAATCCGCTGAAGCTGAGCAGTGCGGCGGTCAACAAGAACTATACATTTGACCAGGCTTCAGGATTTGTAAGCGGCTATATGACCATCAGCGCCAGCGCCAGTATCACGGCGGAAGCAGTGCTGAAAGTCATGAAAAATGGGACGCTGGCCCAGAAGCCGGCCGATGGGGATGAGGACTGGTATCTGAGCCAGGTATATATCTGCGCTCCGGGCGGCTATCTGATCAGCACCAGCAACTCCTTGGCCGCAGACAACCTGTGGAAGGAATATATCCAGTACGGGGATGGGGATTTTTCTCAGACAGGGGTCACATATTTCCTTCAGGACAAATCCTCAGGAGCCATCAGCGATGTAAAAAATATACGATACAAGCAGGATACCCAGGCCCCGGGGGGAAGTATAGTGACAGAGGGATATGCGTGGAACGGCTACAGCGGCAGCGTGAACTACAGTTATTATTACAACAAAAAGGTGCCCATCACTATCTTTGGCTCCGATGACTTAAGCGGAGTGCCCATGGATAATGATGATAATATCACAGAGACCGGAGTGCGGTATCTGATTACCGATGAGCTGCTGACCGTAGAACAGCTGAAAGCGAGGCCCGCGGACCAGTGGACTGTGGGTACGGAATTTGATTTTGGGTTTGATTCTTCCAAACGGGGCATAGTTTATGTGGAGATCCGGGACCGGGCGGGCAACCGAAGCTATATCCATACCGATGGCCTGATATATGACACCCAGGCGCCGACTCTGGTTATTACCAGCCAGCCGCCCATAAACGGCTGGACAGATGTGAAGGTGCCGGTGATTAAAGGGAAAATTGTGGACGATCTGGCCGGACTGAAGGACAGATATGTAACATATGAGGTGGGCAGAACAGAGAGCAGCGGCACCATAAAGTACGGTTATCCTTTTGAGATCAAATGTGGGACAGACGGATCATTTACCATCTCTCTGCCGGATCTGGATGACGGAAAGTATCAGATCCGTATCACAACAGCAGACAATGCCGGCAACAGCCAGGCCAAGGTGGTCTCCCTGTGGATTGACCGCACCACACCGCTGATCAGCTTGGAGAAAACCGTGATCAGCCCTGGGACAGACTGGACCAGCCGGGATATCACGGTCACCCCATTTATCAGTGATGAGACCAGCGGAGTGGCTGGGACAGAATATTCTCTGGACGGAGGCAGCAGCTGGTGGGACTATACCGGCAGCTTCACAGTGAACAGGGACGGCTGCCATGACAGGGTGGTTCTGAGGGCCAAAGATGCCGTGGGTAATACAGCGGCCACAGTCAGCGGTCAGATTGTCGTCAGGAGAGATACCAAACAGCCCGCTGCCCCAGTGGTATCGGTAAGGGGAAGCGCAGCCAGCCAGGACCTGTCCGGGAACACCTGGTACAGGGGAGAACAGCCGCCAATTGTTGTGATTCCGGTACCAGCCTATACGAAGGATGAGGCGCCGGTAAAGTCCCAGTGGAAGCTGTGGAAGAGCGGCCAGGCGGAACCCACTGTCTGGAGGGAGGATGTGTCGGTCAATCTGGAGTCGGAAGGTGTGTGGACTCTTAAATACAGATCCGCCGATCAGGCGGGCAATATGAGCGCCGAGCAGACAGAGGACATCCGCTGGGATAAAACCGCCCCGTTTTTTGATGGCAGCGGCGGATGGACCGTGGAGGAAATCAATAGTTCCACGGCAGCGGCGGTCATCAATACAGTAAGCTTCGGCATGTTTTATCAGAACGCGCTGAAGGTGACTGTCCATATATCCGACGGCAGCGGAAGCGGACTTAAGTCCTTGACCTATTCCCTGGATGGTCAGGCGCCGGTGGCGGTTAACCTGGCTACAAAGGAGTTTACACTGCCGGTGGGAACCCGTGGTGTGGTAACCATTGAAGCGGAGGACGGGGCAGGCAACAAAGCCAGCACTATGATTTTAAATGCCGACGGCAGTGGAAATCTAGCGATTGAGAACACGCCGCCCACCATCCGTGTGACGCCCCAAAGCAACCCAAATGACAATGGCTGGTACAAAAACGATGTGGTTCTCAGCATAGAGGCATATGATGAAGACAGCGGCCTGGCGCTGATCCGGGGGTCCGTGGACAAAAAAAATATCAACTACGTGCTCAATGGCAGTGAGATGACAAAAACCAAAGATTTTGACATAACCCTCGGCGAAGGCATGGGGATGGTCTACGACCTGACAGTTACAGACAACGCCGGAAGCCGTTCCGGCGTGGTTCTCCCCGCTGTTGAGGGGATCAATGTAGACAAGACAGCGCCCGTAGCGCAGGCGGTTTTGGACGTGGCTTACGGGGACCGGGCGGAGTACTACAAGGATCCGGTGACTGTGAAGTTTGCAGCTTACGACAACCTAAGCGGGCTGGCGGCATACAGCATCAGCACGGACAAGGGAGTCACATGGAGCGATAGAAAAGACTGGCCCGCTGCGGGCAGCCACGCTCCCAGCCTGACCCTGTCAGATGATGGTATTTACAACATCGGTTTTAAGGTCTGGGATAAGGCCGGCAATGAAGGGACTACGCTGGAGCTGCTGGCGCCGAAGCAGTCCGGAGCCGGGACAGAGGAGATCGCCAACCGGATTGTGCTGGACCGTGTTGCGCCGGAGGCTCCCATTTTGGAGGTGGTTCCGGGCAGCGGAGGCGCGCTCAATGATGCAGGCTGGTACAACGGGGAAGAGCCGGTATTTACAATGAAACGGCCGGATGGAACCGTGGGTGGTTCTGCTGAGGAGTCCTATTGGTATGTGGCGCCTGAGAGCAGCGGCATAGTGCCTGTGGATGACCGCCTGGAGTGGAATGTAAAGGAGGGGAAGATTACCGTTCCCAGGGATGACTGGGGCAAGACCATTCCGGTCAGTGACGGGACGGAAGCAGTTGTATACGGCGACCCGGTGGAGGGCGCTTATGACTTCTATTATTTCAGCAGGGATGGCGCGGGCAATGAAAGCAGCCTGAGCAAAATGCAGGTGCGCTGGGATAACCAGGCTCCGGTTGTTGGGGATTTTGCGTTTTCCTCGGAGAGCGGAAGCCCACTGGACGGCATGCTGAATTTCCTGAAATACGGGAACTATTTCACCGAATCTGTGAAGGTGAGCATGCCGGTGACAGATCCGGTCCAGAAGCAGAAGCCCAGCAGCCCAGTGATCCCCGTTTTGGCCAGCGGAGTGGAGAAAGTGACTTACTCCATCGGCGGAGCAGAGCCAAAGGAAGCTGTGAGGCAGAGCGATGGGACGACATACACATTTACCATACCGCAGGGTACCCAGGGGAAGATCACTGTCTCTGCGGAGGATGTGGCCGGCAATATAGCATCCACCTATGTGCTGGGAACCGATGGCTCCAACGAATGGGGACTGGAGTCCACCCTGCCAGAGATCGGTGCGGTCACCGCATCGTCCTCAAATGCGGCCAGGGACAATCAGGGCCATACCTGGCATACCAGCCCGGTGGACATGACCTCGGTTATCACGGATACAGGAAGCGGAATCAGCAGGCTGGAAACCGTGCAGACCAATTATCTGGCCGATGGGAGCGTGCCTGTGAGCCGGACGGAGGACATTCAGATCGGCAGCGGAAGCAATGCAAAGCGGAGTACATACACCTGGCAGGAGACTTCCCAGGGGGAGGGATTCCCGTATCATGTGAAGCTGACGGCATTTGACAACGCGGGCAACAACAGTGAGCGTGAAGAAGATTTTTATATTGACCTGACGAAACCCCAGGTGGAAATCACGCTGGGGGAAGATCCACTGTATGCTTATCCGGCCTGGTGCGGCAGCAATGTGATCCAGATAGAAGCGGAGGACAACCTGAGCGGTGTGGAATTCTACAGTTATACGGTTGACGCAGGTAAGAACTGGAGCGCGTACCAGAACTACCAGGCAGCGGGGAATAACCGGTTTACAATACCCGACGGCTCCTACGTGGACGGGGACATCGGAATCCGTGTTTGGGATGTGGCGGGAAACTGCCGCGATACTCTGGAGGACGGGATAGACCTGTCCTTTAACACGGATACCACGGCTCCTGTATCGGGTGCGCTGACGGTGACCCCGGCGGCTGACGGCGCTCTGTGCGCGGAACATGGGGAGGAGTGGTACAACGGTTCCAACCCGCCTGCGCTGTCCTTGTCCGTGGAGACCTCCGACGGCACTACAGCGCCCTGCCATTATTACTGGAGCCTGAAACCGGAGAGTGAGGCGGCCCCTGATCCGGCGGATTCGTCTGCCTGGACAAAGGACAGTCCCCAGGATCTGAAGCTGCCGGGGGAGGGCAGATATACCCTCTACTGGTACGTGGAGGACGAGGCGGCCAACAATGCGGACAAGGCCCGGATATTAAGCCAGGTTCTGCGCTATGACAATACGGCCGTATCTTATCAGAACCCGGAGGTGACATTCTCTAAAGTAAATGATGGGTTCATGGGACGTATGGGTAACTTTATTACAAGCGGCAACTATTTTAATGAGGCAGTGAGAATTACCATTTATCCCCAGGATACCTTAAGCCATCCGGCCCAGGCGTACTACAGCCTGGATCTGGGAAACAGCTGGCGGCAGATGAAAGCAGCCGGCCAGATGACGGATCAGGAACGGTCCTTCCATTTTGACCTGTCCGCAGATACGGACGGTACGGTGCAGATCTGGTACTATACCACAGACCGGGCGGGCAACAGGGAGGAGACGAAGAAGCTGGTGGGCAAAAACGGCAGCCTGGAGTGGATGGCAGAGGATCAAGGCCCGCGCATAGGGCAGTTCATCACCAGAGAAACGCCCAATGGGGCAGGATGGTTCAACACCACGGTTCATGTCAGCATTCCCATCAGCGACAACAGAAGCGGCGTGGCCGCAGCCACAGCATCCTGCGCGGTGCAAAGCGGCGGGGAAACCGTGCTGGACGCCAATGACTGGAGCGGGGAGAACCCGGTGATGGCAGATGTGTCCCTCTCGCCCTTTATTGAGACGGACGGAACCGGAATGGTACTGACTGTCCAGGCAGCGGACAACAGCCAGAATGAGACAGCAGTCAGCCGGACCTTTTCCATTGATACCATACCGCCTGAAATCACAAGAATGGACGGGTGGCCCACTGCCCCGGTGAACCGTGATGTGACGGTGACATTTACCGCCCAGGATGAGCGCAGCGGCATGGTGCCCCAGAATATCCGGGTGGTGAAGGACGGCACTGTGAATATTCCGGTGGTTTCCAGCATTGTGGATGCCAACAGGGTCGAGTGTTCCTTTGAGACCCAGGAGAACGGAACCTATGAGATTACAATCACAGATATAGCAGGAACTTCCACCACCTTTGTGCGGGAAGAGACGTATATCGACAAGGAGAAAGTAACCGGACAGGCACTGGAGGTACTTATTACACCCCGGGAGCCGGACGGTGAGAACCAGTGGTACATAGTTGTGCCTGATATTGAGATCATTCCCATGAAACAGAACGGGGCCAGCGTGCTTACCACCTATTATACCCTTTACAAGGAGGGGGAGCCGGAGCCGGAAGGCACCTTGTACTTAAAAACCCTGGGAAAAGGTACCACGGGAGCGGAGACCGCCCCGCCGGTACAGCCCGCAATACCTGGGGACGGCAGATGGAATCTGCATGTCTGGACGGACAATGAGTTCGGCGACCGGATCGAATTCAAACGCCTGATCAAGGTGGATACGGAGAATCCGGTGGATCTGGAGATTACAAACCTGCCGGTGGAAAAGGCCTTCACCCAGGCGGACGAGGTGTGGATCAACATGGACAAGCATGTCACCGCGAGGGCCCAGGATCAGACCAGCGGAATCCGCGAATGGTGTTATTCCATTGACGGAGGAGAAAGCTGGAATGGCTGGAGGGACTGGAGCAGCTTCGGAAGCATTCTCATAGACAGAGATGTGATGACGGATGACCAGATCCTGTTCAAGGTGAAGGACGAGTCAGGCCGCATATCCCAGAGCAGAACGGCTACGGTGCTCAGAGACACGGATCCGCCGGCGCTGTACCTGGCGCTGGGGGACGGAGAGAACACCACCATGGACAAGGACGCTTCCCTTCTGTTCTACACCAATGAGGATGTATGGCAGATTCCGGGGAACAGCGGAAAGATCCGGGTGTGGGATCACGAGAGCAGGTCCCTGTACTGTGAGGTGCAGGCCAGAGCGTCAGCAGTGGATGTAAACCGGAGAAACCGCACGGTGGAGGTGAAGCTGCCCAAGGCCCTGGAGCCCGGTACCCGGTATTATGTGGATGTCACCCCCAATTTCGTCACCGATCAGGCGGGTAATGTAAACGGGTCCTGCGGCGGGTACGGAGTCTGGGAGTTTACAGCTGAGGGGGAAAAGGCCCTGGATGGAGTGATCCGCGGTTACAACGTGGATATCATCAGCGGGGCACCCAGCCGGGAGGTGGTCAGAAATGTCAAAGCAGCGCAGTCAAAGAACGATCCGGCGGCTTACAGCCTCATTGCCTATCCGAAATATACCAATCCGGGGGGAGAGACAGTGGTCCGGCTGAGGGTGGAGCCTATAGCAGAAGAGGGCGCTGTGATCCATATGGAGCCGGAGGATGGCCGGGTGAGCGTGGATGACCTGGGCGGCAATGTATTTGATGTGGAAATCCCGGCGGATATGGCCCGGACACGTCTGCTGGCTACAGCGGATAGTGCCGAAAACGGCCGGAGCGGAAAGTCGGTGCTGACAGTTGCCCAGAGCGGTGTGACCGCAGGGGCGGCAGGGGATTTAAACCCTGTAATTGATGAGGCCGAGGTGGTCAACAGCTTGTGGCTGGGCGAGGAGCTGTGGGACAGCGCCGGCCGGGTGAGGCTTCAGGTGCATGTGGCCAGACAGGAGCCGGACAAAGAGGCGGCGGCCCGCCATATGCTGGGCGGCAGCCTGCCGTCGGATGTGAAGGTGCAGAACCTGGATATCGGTATGACAAAACAGGCCTGGACAGGGGAATCCGCAGTTGAGAGGGAACCCGTTGACAGACTGGAGAATACAATACACATAACCATGGATCTGGAAACAGCATACAGGAACTACGGCAATTATGTGATTCTGCGCATCCATGAAGACCAGGCCAGCTTCCTGCGGCCCGAGATCCTGGAAGGCGGAACCAGAGTCCGGTTCCGGACAGACCGGTTCTCGCAGTACATTCTTCTGTGCAGCGACAGTGCCCTGATACCGGAACAGAGGATGACGGGCATCGTAACCATCACCACCCAGGCCGGTCAGCCGGATACCGGTGCGGACGGTCCGGGCAGCGCAACACCGGCCACGGCAACGGACGGAGGCAGGGAGGATTCCGGCATATATATTCCCTGGTGGATTCTGGTGGTATCGGCCATTCTTGTGACAGCGGCATATATCTGGTACAGAAGGGAGAAAAAACGGACCCGGAAATGCCAGGACGCGCTGGAGGAGAGGAAGCACAATTAGTTAGGAGACAAGGCTTATGAGAGCAGACCAGGCAATCCGGCTGACGGAATTAGTGATGCGGTTGTATTTCATTGACAGAAATTATAAAGCCCTTGAACGGTATATATCCGCAGAGGCAGTCTGGACAGGCACCGGAGGCCATGAGATCGGCTTCGGGCCGGCAGGTATGCGCAGCCAGATGGCTGAGAGCGCGGGCCGGGAAGGAGTTGGTTTTCAGATTGTGTGTGAGAGTTACACTCCGCAGATTTTATCTGCGGAGGTGGTCTGCGTCGGAGGACATGTGGATATCTGTGCCGTTCTGGACGGGGAGACTCTGTTTACTGCCGTCATACGGCTGACGCTGGTGTACAGGCGCGAGGGGAGGTTCTGGAAAATTGCCCACCTGCACAATTCATTGCCTGAAGGCGGCGGGAACAGCTATGTCCGGCTGTATGCAGGGCAGGTGGAGAAGGCGCAGAAGATGGATACATTGACCGGAATCTATAACATGGAGGGGTTTGTGACCCAGGCAGAGAAAATGCTGGACCTCCACCCTTCGCTGTCCTACAGTGTCCTGAAATTCGGGATCAATCAGTTCCGGTACATCAATGCTGTGCTGGGATATAAAAAGGGCGATTTAATCCTGATGGAAATCGCTAAAATCCTTCAGGCCGAGTGCCGGGAGGGAGAACTGTGCGGGAGAATCGAAAAAGATAACTTTGCATTATTGCTGCACTATAACAGCCCGGAGCAGCTGGATCAACGGGTGCAGGAGCTGGTGGAGCGGCAGTTGGGCAAACAGATCCAGGAGCGCATGGAGATCAAGGTGTACGTCACCGGCGGAATCTGCCTCCTGGAGCGTGGCGCCCCGGGGATGATGAAGGCGGTGCTGGACAGGACGCTGACTGCCCAGCGCTTCGCCGTCAAACGCAGATGGGAGAGCCATTTTGCCTATTATGATCCGGGGATGGAGCACCACCAGTTCCTTGAACAGGAGCTGATGGAAGCCGCAGGAGGAGCCATGGAGCGCGGTGAGTTTCAGCTGTACTTCCAGCCCCAGGTGAATCTGACAACCGGACAGCCTGTGGGTGCGGAGGTGCTGTCCCGGTGGATCAAGGCGGACGGAAGCTGCATCATGCCGGATGAATTCATACCGGTGTTTGAGCAGAACGGGTTTATCAAGGAACTGGATTTCTATATGCTGGAGAAGCTGTGCTCCCAGATGCGGCGGTGGGCTGATTCCGGCCTTCCGCTGATTCCCATCTCAATCAACCAGTCCAGAAACCATCTGGAGGATGCGGATTATGTGGAGAATTTCAGCGGAATCGTAGACAAATGGGGAATACCCCACAGTTTAATCGCCTTCGAGCTGACGGAGACCGCCTTTATGGAATATGACTGCCAGATGAAGGCCCTGGCCGAGGAGCTGCGCAGCAGGGGATACCGGCTGGATATTGATGATTTCGGCACAGGCTATACGGCCTTAAACCTTCTGGCCCTGACAGATCCGGATGTCCTGAAAATTGACCGCAGCCTGATAGTTGATGCCCAGAATCCCAAGGGTCAGCTGGTACTGAAGAAAGTGATTGAGATGGCCAAAGGAACTAATACCACAATTATCTGCGAAGGGGTGGAGACCGCGGAGCAGGCCCGGTACTTAAGGGAGCTTCAGTGCGATATGGCCCAGGGATATTATTACTACAGGCCAATGAAGGCGTCTGATTTTGAGAAACAGATATTAAAGAGATGAAGGAAGGTGGAAATGTGCAGCCAAAAGTGATGACAGCAGAATTGATGGAAGGATTTCTTGAAGAGCTGGACAAGGGAATGTACAGCCTGTCAACCCTGGAGCGGTACAGACGGGATGTGCAGGGTTTCTACCGGTTTGCAGGAGAACAGTGCCAGGCGGTTGACCGGGAAACCTGCGGCCGGTATCTGGAAATGCTGAAGACGCGCTATAAGACCAGCAGCATTAATTCAATTTTAAACGGTCTGAATAAATTTTTTGTATTCGCCGGGTGGGAGGAGCTGAGATTTACGCTCCTGAAATTCAGATATACGCCGGGCAGCTGCACAGAAGAGCTGACCATGCGGGAGTATGCGCGGCTGCTGGCAGAGGCGGAGCGCCATCAGGACCGGCGTCTGTCGCTGCTGATGCAGACGATCTGCACTATGAACATCACTGTCAGCGAACATAAACTGGTTACCAGGGAAGCCCTGGAACGGGGGTACATTGTCGTGAACCGGCGGGGAAGCAGGAGGGCCTTGTATTTCCCCCGGGGACTGGGGAAGCGGCTGATGGAGTACTGCCGCACGGAGTATATTCTGAATGGGCCTGTGTTTATCACTGCGGGCGGTAAGGCATATGACCGCAGCAATATTCACAAGGACATGAAGCAGCTCTGCGCCAGCATCGGCGTGCCGCCTTCCAAGGTAAATACCAGGCGTCTGCTGCATCTGACCGCCGGCGAGCCGGTGCGGTGGGTATTGCTGGAGCCGGAGGAGACGTCTCCTACTATTCCAGCCCCGGAATCTGCCTGACCACTCTGCATGGATTCCCCACAGCCACGCACCCCGGGGGAACGGAGTGCGTCACTACGCTGCCGGCTCCGATGACGGCGTTGTCGCCGATGGTGACGCCGGGCAGGATGATGGCGCCGCCGCCGATCCACACGTTGTTGCCGATGGTCACAGGCGCGGTCTGGGTCACACAGAACTCAAAGGACCCGTCCTCTTTTACCGCCCCGAAACGCTCTCTGGCGTCCACGGGATGAAAGGCGGTGTATATCTGCACATTGGGAGCAATCAGGGCGTTGTCGCCTACCGTAATCCGGTTGTCATCCAAAAAGATACAGTTCATATTAACTTCGCAGTTGCTGCCGAAATGAATGTTATGCCCATAGTCCGCAAAAAACGGTGGAGTTATCCACAGATTTTTGCCGCGGCTCCCCAGCAATTCGCTGAGGAGCCTGTCTTTTTCCTGCAGGTCCTCGGAAACGGTCTGATTGTACTGCCGGATCAGGTTCTTGGCCTTGTGCCACTGCTCCAGCAGTTCGGGGTCGCTGCAGTCGTACAGCAGCCCGGCCAGCATTTTCTCGCGTTCAGTCATAATTTACCTAGCTTTCTCCAATATAATAATTGACAATTTTGAAATAGTCCCTGGGATCTGTAAAGGTGAGCGTGAGGTGAAGCACTCCTTTGTTGGCGTAGAATTCCTCCCTGAGCAAAGTCTGAGCGCCCAGGCTGCGGCAGATATTGGCTTTGGTCCCGTCGGGGCGGGTCATTTCCACTGATCCGGTGCAGCTGTTAAGTGTGTCCAGAAAACCATTCAGATTTAAAATGTTCAGTTTAATCATGATATCCACTCCTTTTTGTGTATAACCCCGTGGGATTATGTTGCTCTTGTGGATATCATTATAGTGCAGTTTTATGCTGTAAAATATATTAATTCCGCCTGTTTATATTACGATCCTGCCATCTCCTGCGATACTCCAGGGGGGTGCAGCCCATCTGGCTGCGGAAGGTCTTACCAAAATAGCTGCTGCTGCCCAGGCCGCAGCTGCTGCTGATGAAGGTGACCGGATCATTGCCGTCCGCCAGCAGCTGGCATGCAGCCTGGAGACGGCAGCATTTCAAATACTCCAGAGGGGTGGTGTGCAGCGTGGATTTAAAGGCCCGGTAGCACTCGCGCTCGCTGATAAAAGCGGAGGCCGCAATGGCGGATACGGACAGCCGCTCCTGGTAATGGTCCCGGATGTAAGCCAGCATCAGCTTCACCTTCTCATCAGACCGCTGGTTCTCCTGATTCCCGGTATTGAGGAGCGGCCGGGATATGTCCAGCAGCCCGCACCAGATCTGGGAGAGGATGGAGCGCAGCCGGATCTCATAGGCATACTCTTCCTCGGACAGCAAAAAGGACTGGCGCAGGAGTTCCAGCAGCGGACAATGCTCCGCCTGGTCAGGGCTCAGCATAATCAGCTCCAGCTGGGTGCTGGTGGTCAGGGGAGCCACATACTTCTGGTCGATGCGGCTGTGGACGCCGCCGCTGACCAGCACCGGGTCAAAGATGTGCAGCATGTTGACACAGTTTGTGCTGCCTGCGGGCCGCGTCATATGGAGTACGTTGGAGTTGACCAGTCCTCCGTAACCCGCGGGAAACAGAACCCTTCCCCTGGGGGTGTAATACTCCAGAGTCCCATGTACAATATAGAACAGCTCCACCTCCCGGTGCCAGTGCCAGGGCGTCAGTTCGCTTGTGGACTGGTCCGTATCTACCAGGGAGGCGATGTAGGGGAAGTCAGGGGAGTACCCGGGCAGAAGCTCTTCCTTCTGGTCGTTCTTAAATTCAATGCGGTGGATCTTCTTCACAGGCGGCTCCTTTCCCTCTGTCCATGGACGTTTACTACTCCTTCAGCGTATTCA
Organism: uncultured Clostridium sp.; assembly: GCA_900551225.1. Lineage (GTDB taxonomy): Bacteria > Bacillota > Clostridia > Lachnospirales > Lachnospiraceae > Enterocloster. Next base: position 5,176 of record URUZ01000052.1, on the reverse strand, counting down.
GGTCTCCCACGATCTCCGATTCGGAGAACAGGGCGGTAGCTCCGCCTGTGTGCAGGAAGATCACAGTGCTGCCCTTGGGGACGGCTCCTGAGCGGATATACTCCATCATGCCGTGGAAGCTCTTGCCTGAGTACACCGGATCGGTGAAAATGCCCTCGGCCCTGGCCAGGTACCGGATGTCGTCATTGGCGGCGCTGTCCGGCTTCTCATAGCCCGGGCCGATGTAGTCCGCGGTGATCCGGAACATGTCCGGGCAGGCCTTCTCTTTGGCCCCCAGCAGGGCCAGGGTCCGGTCTGCCAGGTCTGTCACCTGGCTCTGGTAAGCGCCGTCCTTTGGCCCCACCAGCACTGCCACAATGTCTGTCCGGTCATGGGTCATGGCCTTCCCTGCGCAGAGCCCGGCCAGGGTGCCGCCGCTGCCCGTGGCGGTGAAGAGATAATCCGGTTTTAAGCCCATGGACTCCGCCTGTTCCATTGTCTCAATATAAGCGTCCGCAAATCCGCTGGCGCCGTATGGCGTGGAACCGCCGATGGGAATATCGCACACCCTGTGGCCCTGGCGCTCAAGGCTCTCTATGTACCGGCTGATCTCCGGGGCAGCATCTGCCATGGTCTGTTTGGTGCTGCGCCCCTCTGCGGGGATGATGTGGATCTCAGCCCCTAAAATGGTATCCAGCAGCAGGTTGGCCCTGACGTCCTTCTCATCGGGCGTCACGATGGCTGCCAGGAACAGCACTGGCTTTAAGCCGCATTTCCTGGCCGCGGTAACTGTCTCCATGGCATGGTTGGACTGGGTGGCGCCGTAGGTGACCACTGTGTCGCAGCCCCGGCGTTTGGCGTCCGCCAGCAGGTATTCCAGCTTCCGTATCTTGTTGCCCCCGAACAGTGTCATGCCGGAGAAGTCCTCCCGTTTCATATAGAGACTGATTCCATAATCCTGGGAAATCCGTTCCAGTTTGTGCAGCGGCGTGGGATAAAAGCCCAGGTTCAGCTTCCCCAGCCGTGCAAGTCCCGCTTTTGCTTCAGATACATGTTCCATGTGATGTAATCCCCTTTCCCGTGGTCAGATTGTATTGTATATGGTCGGTCTGTACTGTATTAAGAATAACACATTTTTAAGTTCTTTGTAACCTGGTTACTGAAAACAAAGCACCAGACGGATATAATAGCCACATCCATAAAACAAACATACGGAGGTCAGAATATATGAAGGTTGTTATCATAGGAGGCGTGGCGGGCGGCGCCACAGCAGCGGCCAGGCTCCGGCGCCTGGATGAACATGCAGAGATTATTATATTAGAGCGCAGCGGCTTCGTGTCCTATGCCAACTGCGGCCTGCCTTACTATATCGGCGGAGTGATTGAAGATAAACGGGCGCTGGCACTGCAGACCAGGGAGAGCTTCATGCGGCGGTTTGGCATAGAAGTGCGCCTGAGAAATGAAGCCGTGGCCATTGATACTGAGGCAAAAACAGTGACGGTCCGGCGGCTGGAGGATGGAAGCCAGTACAGTGAAACCTATGATAAGCTGATTCTGTCCCCAGGCGCAAAGGCCATCCGGCCGAATTTCCCGGGGATTGACAGCAGCCGCATCTTCACGCTGCGCACGGTGGAGGACACCTTAGAGATCCGCCGGGTGGTGGAGGAGCAGAAACCCAGACGGGCTGTGGTTGTGGGCGGAGGCTTTATCGGGCTGGAGACGGCGGAGAACCTGGTGGGGGCGGGAATCCCCACTGTGCTGCTGCAGAAGGACCCCCAGGTCATGACGCCCCTGGACTATGATATGGCCAGCCAGCTTCACGGATACCTGCGGCAGCGGGAGCTGCTGGACCTGCGTCTGAGCCAGACTGTGACCGGTTTTGAGGAGAGGGACGGGCAGGTGTGGACCATGCTGGAAGGCCAGGAGCCGGTGGGCGCGGACCTGGTGGTCATGGCCATCGGCGTTGTGCCTGAGACTCATCTGGCGGCAGAGGCAGGGCTGGAGCTGGGAATCAAGGGAGCGGTCGTGGTCAATGACAAGATGGAGACCTCGGCCCCTGATGTGTACGCCGTGGGCGATGCGGTGGAGATCCGCCACTTTGTGTCCGGGCAGAGGACTCTGGTGTCCCTGGCCGGCCCGGCCAACAAGCAGGGCCGGATTGCCGCGGACAATATCTGCGGCAGGGACAGCCGGTTTGACGGGGCGCAGGGCTCTTCCATCATCCGCCTCTTTGAACTGACTGCGGCAGCCACGGGCCTTAACGAGCGGGCCGCTGAGGAGGCGGGAATTCCCTGGGAGTCTGTGGTCACCTACTCCCCTTCCCATGCCACCTACTATCCCGGGGCCACGGATATGACCATCAAAACGCTGTTTAACCCGGAGAACGGACGGATTCTGGGCGCTCAGATCGTAGGGTTTGAAGGGGTCGACAAGCGCATAGACGTGCTGGCCGCCGCCATCCGCGCAGGAATGACAGGGGCAGATCTGGAGGAGCTGGATCTGGCCTACGCTCCGCCTTATTCCTCGGCCAAGGACCCGGTGAACATGGCTGGGTTTGTCATTGAAAATATTAGAAGCGGCCTGGTGAAACAGTTTGGTTGGAAAGATTTGGAAAATCTGCAGCGGAAGCCGGGGACCGTGTTCCTGGATGTGAGAACACCTTCCGAGTTCCAGAGAGGGCATTTTCCGGGTGCGGTTAATATTCCGGTGGATGAGCTGCGGCAGCACCTGGACCGGCTGGATACAGGGAAAACGATTTATGTCAACTGCCACAGCGGACTGCGCAGCTATCTGGCCTGCCGGATTCTGGCGGGTAATGGATTTGACTGCCGGAATTTCTCCGGCGGATACAGGTTCTACCAGCATATTCTGAGTGACAGGGAGTTTGATGAGGTGCCCAGACATGCCTGCGGGGTGGCAATCGGTTCCGATTAAATCTTGACAAAAATTTTTTCCGGCTTTATAATGATTCACAGACGAGTAGCCTTCACTGCATAAATCCAGTTGAAGGCTGCTCGTTTTTATGTCCGGAACCAGGGAGGTGAGCGGAATGAGGGCATATAATTCCCGTTGCCCGGGAGAATATTTGAACCAATGCGTGTAGCGTAAAGCGTAAATCCAGCTTTACTTTACACGCACTTTTTTTATTTATAAGGAGGTATTATTAAAATGGATCAAAAATCGAATTCTTTTTTGGAAACTGAGAGCGTAGGCAGCCTGATGCGCAAGTATGCGCTTCCCTGCGTCATCTCACTTCTGGTCGCCGCATTGTACAACATTGTTGACCAGATCTTCATTGCAAATGCAGCTTATCTGGGTTCATACGGCAATGCGGCCAACACTGTGGTGTTCCCCATGACGGTTGTGGCCCTTGCCCTTGCTGTCCTCATTGGCGACGGCTGCTGCGCCTTTGTCAGCATCTGCCTTGGCGCGAATCAAAAGGAAGATGCCCACAGGAGCATCGGAAACTCCATTATGCTGTGTGTGGTTTTCAGTGTGATTCTGGCAGCGGCCTATTTGATTTTTCAGGATCAGATCCTGACTATGTTCGGCGGGCGGGTCAATGCAGAAACATTTTCCTTGTCCAAAGAATACTTTTTCTGGATTTCCCTTGGGGTACCGTTCTATATGTTCGGTCAGGCCATGAACCCCATTATCCGTTCTGACGGAAGCCCTAAATTTGCCATGGTGTCCACTGTGCTGGGGGCGGTGGCCAATGTGATCCTGGACCCGGTTTTTATCTTTATATTTAAATGGGGTATGATGGGGGCGGCTGTGGCAACGGTGATCGGACAGATGCTGACCGCGGGATTATCGGTGTGGTACCTGCTTCATATGAAGGCCGTCAGGCTGACAAAACGCAGTTTTGCAATAAGCCCGGAACTGATGTCCAGGTTCCTTCCCCTGGGGATCTGCAGCCTGCTGTCACAGATATCTCTTGTAGCTGCCATGGCGGCCATTAACAATATGCTCCGCACATACGGGGCGGCCGATTCTGTGTTCGGGCAGCCGCAATATGCCCAGATCCCAATGGCAGTGGTGGGCATTGTGATGAAATTCTTCCAGATTGTGATCTCTGTTGCAATCGGGATGGCGGCCGGCTGTATCCCTGTTGTGGGCTACAATATCGGGGCCAGGCGGTATGACCGGGCCAGGAGCCTGTTTACCCATCTGCTGCTGGCTGAGACCCTGGTGGGTGCGGCAGCGCTGCTGGTTGTTGAACTGTTCCCCCTCAGGCTGATCGCCATATTCGGCGCGGCCAATGAGAGCAGCTATTATACGGAATTCGCGGTGAAGTCTTTCCGCATCTATCTCTGCATGATGATCCTGGCCTGTGTAAACAAGGGGACCTTTATCTATCTTCAGTCCCTGGGAAAAGCGCTGTCCTCCACACTTCTGTCGCTTCTGAGGGAGGTGGTGTTCGGCGTGGGCTTTGCGCTGTTGCTGCCAAGGTTCTTCGGCCTGGACGGCGTCTTGTATTCCATGCCGGTTTCCGACATTTTAACATTTTTAATCACTGCATTTTTAATTGTACACACTTATAGAGAATTGGGAAAAACGGAGGGGTTATTATGAGCAGCAGAATTATTACCATTAGCCGTGAGTTTGGCAGCGGCGGGCGCACAATCGGCAGACAGGCGGCAGAGCGTCTGGGTATTCCGTGCTATGACCAGGAATTGATTGAAAAGATTTCCGAGGAATCAGGCCTTGCCAAAGAATACATTCAGGAGAAGGGCGAGTTAGAGGCATATGGCAGCTGGCTGGCAAATGCTTTTTCGGGAAGGGATTACAGGGGCCTGTCCATGCAGGACTATCTGTGGGCCGCGCAGAGCAGGGTTATCCGGTCGCTGGCTGAGGAAGGCCCCTGTGTGATCGTCGGGCGGTGTGCCGACTATGTTCTGCGGGGTGAGGCGGACTGCCTGAAGGTGTTTATTCATGCGGATTTAGAAAAGCGGGCGGAGAGGATCGTCCGGGTTTATGGGGAGAGTGAAGATTCGCCGGAAAAGCGGCTGAAGGATAAGGATAAACGCCGGAAAGCCTATTATCAGTATTATACGAATATGGAGTGGGGCAGCGCTGCGAATTACCATATTTCACTGGACAGCGGCGTGTTGGGAATTGAGTGGTGCACCAGCTTGATTGCAAGTGTATATTAAAATACACATCAATAATTTATTTGGTAAAATATTCTATAATA
>URUZ01000051.1 GCA_900551225.1 uncultured Clostridium sp. | reverse complement strand
CGGCAGCACCCACTGCTCGTGCTGGAGCGAGGCCAGGCGGACGGTGCCGTTGCCGATCCGCGCCCGGTTCGCCACCAGCACAAACTCAGACTCAAACAGCGGCTCGACGTGCAGGTCCTGCAGTTTCATCTCATCGCTCAGCGTCCCGATGGCGAAGTCGAGGCGCCCGTCGCGGATTGCCGGCAAAAAGGCGGAGAGCTGCGCCTCATACATCGAGACCCGCGCCTTGGGGAAAGTCATTTTAAACTGATGCACCATCTCCGACATAAAGGTAAACCCGACCAGCGAAGGGAAACCAAAGGAGACATCCACCACCGCGCTGTTGGTCAGAGCATTCATTTCATTGACCATATTTTTCATTTCACGGGTGATCGCTTCTGACCAGTTGAGAAATACCTGCCCGGCCTCGGTGAGCGAGACGCCGGTATTTCGCCGGACGATTAATTCGCTGCCAAAATAACTCTCCATGTCGCCAATAATTTTACTGACCGCCGGCTGAGTGAGTCCTAACGCTTTTGCTCCGGCCCCGATTGACCCGCTGCGGATCACTTCCTGGAAAACTACCAGATGCTGTGTTTTAGGCAGAGAAAAAGTATTCATCGCGTCTCACTTTCATTCCTTTGTTGACGGCGGAAAGTGTAACAAATCGCAATTGCCGGGTTATGTGAGAGCTCTCACAAAGGCTCCGCCGCGGCGGATAAGCAGGATCCACGAGCCAGAATAAGTAAAGTAAAATCAATATATTAAAAGCATCATGAACGCTATTTGCGCGCCTTTTGCCGTGGCCGAATGCGGGGATAAAAATAATTGATGGCGATAACATCGACGGCGAAATGGCGATAAAAAATACGCCTTTTGTACGTTATTCGACCCGCGCTATCAGGGTGAGAAGAAAGCCGAAAATTAAATTAATGCTGTAAAGAATAAAAAGCAGACGTAATAAACGCCATTATTTAACGACAAGCCGGTCGGGCATCACATTTTATCCCCGGCGGTTGGGGAAAATGCACGGTCATTATTTACACCAAAGAAACATTAAATTCACAATTTTTCTTTTGGGTCGCGATAGGCAGCGATCTTTTTTCCGCCATAGCGCAGTTGGTCATACTTTGATTAAAATCAACCCTGGTAATTTATCTTTTACGACGGCCATTGGAGAGTCATTTGTGTTGCCGATCACAAATCCATAAAACAACGACCCGGCCTATCGTGAAGAGATGATCCCGCGGCTGCGCCAGCAGCTTAACGAGCAGCTGATGAGCGACCAGCTGGCTGTCGACCTGCTCTCTTCCTATCTGCGAATGGATCTCAGCGCCCAGCCGTGGGACCAGCCGCTATAGCCCGCCCCGGCGCAGATCGCTGGCCCGGGCATTTCGCCTATAGCTGGCTGCCCCCCAGCGCCGCGGCCTCATCCCGCCACGCCAGCAGCGGCGCATAGGCCTCCCGCGACATATCGCTATAGCCGCAGATCAGCAAGGCGTCGCACAGGGAACGATAGCGATCATCGCTTACCAGCTGCTGGAGCGCCTCGCGCAGGCTATTCAGCGTTGCCGCTGGGGGTGACGCCGGCGGTGATCAGCGGCAGCCCTGGCGCGGCCGGGCTCCAGCCGATCGCCACCAGGCCAGCCAGAGCCTGCGGCTGATAGCGCTGCAGCAGCGCGTAGGTCACGCAGTCGATGGCGGCGATATCGGCGTTTTCCTGCTGCAGTTCGCGCAGCGACTGCCGATGGCTGCCGCTGAACATCACCGCTGAAAAAAAACGCCCCTCCCGGGAGAGCGGCGCGACCATTTTACGCAGTACGTTGTAGCCGGACTGCGAGTGCTCGGCATTGCACACCGCCCGACGGCCCAAAAAGTCCCCCAGCATCCGGTGGCTATCCGCTTCGCGGACCACCAGCAGGCTGCGATAGCGGCGCCCTTCGCAACCGGGCGCAGCGTAGTGGAAGCAGCCCACCGTCTGCACCTCCGGCAATTGGGTCACCAGCGGGTAGCCACAGGTCTGGCTCAGCAACAGCGTCGGCTGGCGCCAGTGAGCCAGCAGATCCCCGGGGTCAGCCGCCGGAGGGTCCCCCGCCACCATCACGCCGCGTTCGGCCAACAGCGACTGCACCGCCTGCCACAGGGCCTGGCAGTTCTCCGGGGCGCGGAGGGGGGGCGAGAGGACGAACTTGGCCGACTCGAAGCCGGGCAGGCCGTACCGGCCCTCGTCCAGCAGCAGGTACTGGGGGCAGGTCTCCACGTAAATGTTCTTCTGGCCCTTCCGTCTGGCGTCCAGAACGGCTTCCAGCCCTTCCTTGGTGGACAGGTGGACTACGTATACAGGGGCATCCCCAGCCAGGCGCGCCAGGTTCAGGACCCTTGCCACAGCCTCGGCTTCAGCCAGGTTGGGGCGGCTCTTGGCGTGGTAGATGGGTGCGGTATTCCCCTCCTCCACATACTTTTTCCGGTAGTAATCCACTACCTCATGGTTCTCACAGTGGAAAGCAGTGACGCCGCCCAGTTCCTTCATCCTCTTAAGGACCTGCAGCACCTCCCCGTCATTTAAGCGGAAATCATAGGTCAGATATACCTTGACGCTGGGCACCCCGTCCTTCATCATGTCCTCCAGCTCTGCCAGAATATCTTTGTTCAGATGCTGTGCAGTGCCGTGAAAACCGTAGTCGATCACAGCCTTGCCGTCGGCCAGCCGGTGGTATTCGTTTAACTGGTGGTGGAGATTGCAGCCCTCCGGCCCAAAGGCCATGTGGTCCACAATGGAGGTGGTCCCTCCGCAGGCGGCTGCCACAGTGCCGTCATAGAAGTCGTCCACTGCCCGTGAGCTTCCTGCCTGGAGATCCATATGGGTATGCACATCCACGCCGCCCGGAAGCACATATTTCCCCTGGGCATCGATGATGCGCGCATCCGCAGCCTCCAGATCCTTGCCGATGCAGGCTATTTTCTCTCCGTCAATCAGGATGTCAGCCTCATAGGTCTCACTCGGTGATACAATTCTGCCGTGTTTGATGATTGTCTTCATATTGATTTACACCCTCTCTTCTTTTTGCTGCTTTCAGATAAACATAGTATACCAGACCTGCGCCAATACTTCCAATTACATATGCGTTATCGAATAAAAATCTCAGAGGCCCGATATATTTTCCTGCGATAATCACTGCCGTGGCGGCCAGGAATATCACCACAATACCTACATTCCATCCGTTTTTATAGTAATATTTTCCGCCGTCTTCCCGGTACAAGTCTACCAGGTCCACATGGGTTTTGTGTTCGAATAAGTAGGCCACCAGATAAAGGCCGGATATGGGACCAAGCAGGGCGCCTAACAGGCCGCACACATTATAGATCAGGTCATAGGCGCTGGCCAGAGCGTTCCAGGGCTGCGCAAACAGGGCCAGAACAGCTGCGATGAGGGCCGCGTTTCTGTAGGAGAGCTTCCGGGCGAACAGGGTGGCTAACACGTTGGTCGGCGGCACCAGGTTGGCAGCTACATTGGTGGTCAGCACTGCCATGATGATGAACAGTGAAAAGATCAGTACAATGACCGGATTGTGGAATTTGCTCACCAGCACTGCCGGCTCCCAGATGGCCTCGTGGAAGGCCAGGGAGGCCCCCGCTGTTCCGCAGATTCCCACAAATGCGATAAATGCAGTCATAATGGGTGCGCCGGCCAGCTGTCCGGTTAACTGGGCCTTCTGTGTCTTGCAGTTCCTGGTAAAGTCTGCCATGGAAAGGGCGATTCCGCCGTCAAAAGCGATCATGGAAGACAGCGCCGGGAAGAACAGCTTCCAGAAGGAGGCGTCAGGGTTCCCCTGGATGGACGGCTCTGCCAGCAGAGTGGAGATGCTCCAGCCTGCAGTGGACAGCCCCCAGATGATGACGATAAAGCTCAGCAGGATCAGTACGGGAGCCGCGAATTTCTCCAGCTTCTGTACAGCTCCGGAGCCGGAACCTGCGATATAGACGTTCATCAGCCAGAAGATCAAAAAGGAGATGAACAGGCCCTTAAAGCCCAGGTCGGCCCAGAATGGCATAAAGACTGTGAGGATGGCGTTCACCGCCTGGCCTCCGATCCATGCCTGCACGCCGAACCAGAAGCAGCCCAGGATACCGCGGACCAGAGACGGCACAACAGTTCCCCTGGAGCCGAACACCATCTTGCAGAGCATGGGGTAGGTCAGCCCGTATTTCGTACCGAAATGTCCCAGAACCACCGCAAATATCATGACCAGGAAATGTCCCAGCACAATGGTAAACAGCGCCTCGGCCCAGGACATGCCGGATACGATCAGGCCGCTGGCCACCTGGTAGACTGCGATGGAAACCAGCATTCCGATCCACAGGTTTCCCATATCCCATGCGCTCCAATGCCTCTCGTTTGAAGCCAGCGGCCTTGTGGAGTCCGCATAATTGTTCTTGTGTTCTCTGACTGCATCTAAACCTGCGGGGGTCAGTTCAACGATATCCCCTTTTTGTGTCTGATACCCGTTCATCGTTCATCCTCCTTATATTAAGCACTTCTCAGTAAGTTACTTTAATTTTAGTGGAAAATGAATAATTAACAATGCGGGATATCTACTGTTTTGTTGATTATTTTACGGTTCTGTTGCGGTACTCTATTGGAGTTATGCCATATTGTCGTTTAAAAATGCTGCTGAAATACCTGGCATCGCCAAAACCAACTAACTCGGACACGTCCGCAATCTTGTACTCCGGCTGCAGGAGGTATCTCCTGGCCTTCTCCAGGCGGTAATCTGTTATATACTCGGATATATTCTTCTGCGTATGGCGTTTAAACAGCTCGGACAGGTAATTGGGCGAGAGGTAAAGCTCAGCTGCGATGCTCTTTAGACTGATCTTACCCGAATAGTTCAGCGCAATGTAATCCATGGCCTTCTGAACCATCAGATTGGTGACCTCCTTCTTGTCCTCCCCGCCGCCCTGCTCCTGTTCCAGCTTCCGTTCGATCTCCTCCAGCACTGCGGTCAGCTCCCTGGTGTTGGTGGGCTTGGTCAGGTAGCGGGTCACTCCCAGCTCAATGGCACGCTGGGCGAAGGCGAAATCACTGTACCCGCTGAGTATGACGATATAGGCGTTCTGCCCTGACTCCCTCATGCGGCCGATCATGTCAAGGCCGTTCAGCTCCGGCATCTTTATATCCGTGATAATCACGTCGGGCTGGTGGAGGGCCAGGCTTTTCAGCGCCTCCACAGCATCCTCATAGGCGCCGGACACGTGCCAGCTGCCCCTGTTGTCCAGCAGCCTGCACAGCCCGTTGCGGATCTTCGGCTCATCATCTACAATCACAATATCCATGGCGGATTCCCCTCCTGTTGTACGCGGTGAAACACCCGCAGGGCGCGGGTTCACCGTTCTATAGTTTTTGCGGCATCCGCAGCGTGATGACCGTCCCCCGGTGCTTCCTGCTCTCCACGGACAGGCCGTATTCCTCCCCGTAATGCAGGCGGATTCTGCGGTCCACGTTGCGCATCCCAATGCTGTCCGTCCCGGCGTCCGCGGCGGATATTACGGCGCGGCAGCGCGCCAGTTCCTCCTCATCCATACCTTCCCCGCAGTCCGTCACCGTGATCAGCAGATCCCCGTCCAAAAGCCGCGCTTCCACGCGGATCTCCCCGCCTGCTTTCTGAGGCTCCACGCCGTGCAGGATTGCATTTTCCACAACGGGCTGCAGGATCAGCTTGGGAACCATGCAGGTCCGCGCCTCCTCCTGTACCTTGATGGAGGCCGTCAGACGCTCTTCCAGGCGGTTCTTCTGGATGCAGAGGTAGCTTTCGATGTAGCGGATCTCCTCTTCCAAGGGCACCAGTACGTCCTTTCCGTGTATGGAATATTTCAATATATCCCCCAGGGACACGATCACGTCGCTGATTTCCATGGCGCCGATGTCGATCAGCATCCAGTTGATGGAATCCAGCGTATTGTAGAGAAAATGCGGGTTGATCTGTGCCTGCAGGGCTTCCAGCTCAGCATTTTTCTGAGCCAGTTTTTCCTGGTATACCTCCTTCACCAGATGATTGATCTTGCCGGTCATGAAGTTAAAGGAATCCGTCAGGCGGCCCATCTCATCGCGGCTTCTATGGACTACCCGGATGTCAAAATTGCCCTCCTCCACCTCCTTCATGGCGGTGGTCAGCTTGGCGATGGGACGGGTAAAGGTATAGGATATCAGAAGAATCAGTATTGCCGCCAGCAGAACTGCCCCCAGCACCATTGTGAAAACAGCGCTCTGCAGTTCCTTGGCCTGGGGGAAGAAGTCGTTCAGGGAGACAATGGAGAATGTTTTCCAGCCGGTGACTCCGTTATACTGTCCGCAGACATAGTAATCCTTATCCTCCCAGTGCAGCTCAAACTTCCGGATTCCCTGTTCAAACCTGTCCTCGATTTCATTGAGCCATGTGTGGCTGACATTTTTATTGGTGGAAATGATGTCGCCGTTCTGATCCACAATCAGGGTGTACTGGTTGGGGAACATGCTGTGATTGCTGAGCAGAAGGCTGCCAAACAGCTCGGGATTCAGTTCGATTACCAGGATTCCGTCAGGGCTGGTATGGTCCGTCAGGCTGAAAGCCTTCACCATGGTCACCACCCTTTCCTCCGGGCCGCCATAGATGGAATGGCCGGTTCCCAGCCAGTTTTCCCTGCCCGGGCGGGACTTTTCCGCCTTTAAACACGCCAGGAGCCGCTCCCGGTCGGCCGTGCCGGCGTGGTTCCGGTAGCTGTAACGGATCTGCCCATCCATATCCAGGATATGGATATCGGAAACCGCTGTGAAAACCTGGGCAAAGTTGTGAAACCACTCATCGATATAGTCCCGTTTTTCATCGGGGATGGTGTCCCGGCCCAATATCTCCAGAACGGCCTGGTTATTGACGGTATTCTCAGCCAGGCTGGTGACCTGGAGTACCCAGGTGTTGATATTGATATCAATCCTGTTGATGGTGTCGGCCATCTCACTTTTTTTGTTGCTGTATACGATCTTCTTGGCATCCTGATAGGAAAAAAATCCAATTAAAACGCCCAATACCACGATTAGCGCCGTGAATGTGAGGATCAGTTTTTTCCTCAGTGTAATGGCTCCCACCTCCCCCGTTTTTGCCAAAAGCAGATTTATTTAAACATTATAGCGTATCTGTGCGGGCATTGCAATTCGTACTGTTAGGGAGAATATTTCGGGGCAGAGTGCTCATAGATTATAGGTAAATCAGATATCAGAGGTTTTTATGCTGAATTATTTATGGTCAGGCATGATCTTAATCGGAGTGCTGTGGGGAGCGCTCCACGGACAGCTGGCGGCAGTGACGGAAGGGGCCCTCAATTCCGCCAAGGAGGCGGTGACCCTGTGTATCACCATGCTGGGGGTGATGACCCTGTGGACCGGAGTGCTGGAGGTGGGGAAACGGGCTGGGCTGATCGACCAGCTGTCCCGGCGGATGAGCCCGGTGCTGCGCTTCCTCTTCCCGCGTCTGGAGCCGGACGGAGAGGCGGCCAGACAGATCTCCGTCAACATGATCGCCAACATGCTGGGATTGGGCTGGGCCGCCACACCGGCTGGGCTGAAGGCCATGGAGGAACTGAAGAAAGTGGAGGAGGAACGTCATGTACTGCCGCCGGGCACTGCCAGCAACGAGATGTGCACGTTCCTTATCATCAACATTTCCTCCCTGCAGCTGATTCCCATCAACATGATCGCCTACCGCAGCCAGTACGGCAGCGTGAACCCGGCGGCCATTGTGGGGCCGGCGCTGGCAGCCACCCTGTTTTCAACCATAGTGGCGGTGGTGTATGTGAAGGTGATGGACCGGAAGGGGCACCGGGAGATTAGCGGCCGGCGGTAAATGGTCCTTCACGCCATGCCGCCGGCATTTAATGAGGCCTCGCACAGCCACGGATTTCATCCAGGTTCCTGACGCCCATCTCATCCAGCCGCCTGTCCAGGGCCTCAATCAGCCTGGGCATGAAGTCCGGCCGGGTCAGGTTGCCGGAGCCGGTCTGCACCATGGAAGCGCCAGCCATGATGTGCTCAATCACATCCTCGGCACAGGTGACGCCTCCTGCGTTGAAGATGGGGATATCCACATTTTTGTAAACCCGCTGGCAGGTCCAGAGGGCCAGGGGGTTTAAGCCCGGCCCGCAGTAGCCGCCGCTGCCGCTGTTGCCGCAGCGGAACTCCCGCCGTTCTATATCAATGGCGCAGCCGATCAGGGCGCCGAAAGCGGTAAATGCATCCGCCCCGTTTTCACGGACAACGGCAGCCATGTCCTCCACGTCCACCATGGTGGTTGGAACTTTGAAGATCAGCAGTTTTTCTCCGGCTGCTTCCCTTACCCTGCGCGTCATTTCCCTGAGCCAGCCGTGGTCACGCCAGTATTGCCGGGGATTGTAGGCGGCCAGGGAGTAGGGGCAGTTCATGTTGATCTCCACGCCTGCGATCTCCCGGTAACTGCAGGCCGCCCTGGTCAGCTCCACCAGTCCGTCCATGGTCTCGGCCTTCAGGTCCGGAATCAGGGGCGTGGTCTGCCATGGAAGGTGGGGCGCGATCTTCACGGCAAACTCATGAATGCCCATGCTGTTGCTGCCCAGGGAGGTGATGTAGCCATACTCCGCGCCGTAGAGCTTGCGTGCCGGATTCACTGAACCAGTGTCCAGCATCAGGGAATTGGGCATCATCGCTCCCAGACAATCCAGGTCATAGAACTTCTTATACTCAATCAGATTGCCCAGGCCTGCGGCGGCGGGCATGATTGGATTCTTAAAAACAATTTCCCGATTTCCTACCGGGATTCGAACTGATAGGTCTGCCATATTCTCTCCTCATTCAATCAAACGTATAAAAACAGCGTTGGTCCAACTCAAAATCCACCTTGTCAAAGGGCAGATATGGCCCGTTGCAGCAGACGGATATTCCAAGGGGAAGATCTCTGCTATGCAGGTAGCAGCTCTTGCAGCCGTTCACGCCGCAGCTGATTTTCGTCCCGGCAAAGATGCTCAGCCGTCCGGTATCCAGCTGCGGAGCCTCCTTTACCAGGGCCAGCAGAGCAGGAATGTTGAGGGCAGCGATTATCTGGGGGGACGGGCTGCCGGGCTGCCGGGCTGAGACTCCGGACAGCCCGTCTGGCTCTCCGGATATCCCCTCTGTCCGGCGCGCGATCTCCACTGCCATCTGGGAAATATCCCGGACAGAGGTGAGTCTGCCGCAGCCGCTCAGATATCCGTCGTCACCGGAGGGATTCAGCAGCAGCGCCCGGCAGCCTGGAATATTGTTAAAAACAGGCGCGGCCAGGAACCAGGTTGCGGCTTCACAGACCACCAAGGCACTCTCAGAGCCAACAGGCCGCCCGTTGGCCCCCCAGACAGTCAGGCTTAGGCCTGGTTCTGCATCTGCCAGAGAGGACTTCCCCACAGCCCAGACTGTAAAGCCCTGGCCCGTTTTCTGCTGTATCATATACGGATATGCCCAGCTGGTGGGGCCGCAGTTCTTTTTGACCATTACAAACTGGCCGGGGCGGAATTGGAAGTCCGGGTGAGCGATGTGGATCTCATGGATATTGCGGCGGTCTGGCCCTTGGAGGTCCATGACCTCCAGAACAATGGTATCAAGAATTATAGTATTGGTTGAAGACATGGGTCCCTCCGTTAAGGTTATTAGTTTTTCATATATAAGTTTACATAAATACGCCTGCGCCGGGCCCTAAGGGCAGCCCCAGAGCCATCCACACCAGGAACTGGAGAATCAGTATAATGCCGATGGAGACAGTGTAAGGGAGGGCCAGCACCATAATGGTTCCCAGGCCCACTTTTCCATAGCCCTTGGGCTTCCAGAGGGTGTAATATCCGATGATTGCGCCCAGCATGGCGTTCATGGGACAGATGGAGTTGGTCACGGCATCGCCGATGCGGTAGCACATCTGGATCACTGCCGGGGATACGCCGATGGAGGTGAACAGCGGGATAAACACCGGGGCGAAGAGCAGCCATTTTGTCAGGCCGCTGATAACAAACAGGTTGGCAAACATGGTGATCAGAATTAACCCCAGCAGTGCGGGAACAGGGCCGATGTCAAATGCCTGAAGGAATTGTCCGCCCGCCGCGCCGATCAGGTCGCCGATGTGGCTGTCAGAAAATACCTGGATCATGATACTGGCGCTTAAAATGATGACAATGAAGCTGGACACGTCGTTTATGCCCTTTGCCATCATTTCCGGCAGGTCCTGCATGGACTTGATGCTGCCGGAAACCTTGCCGAAAATGATGCCTGAAAAGATAAAATACAGGGTGATAATCATTACCAGACCGTTTAAGAACGGGGAGCTGGGAAGGATGCCCCCTGCCGGGTTGCGCAGCAGCCCATTTGCGGGAACCGTCATTAGAGCCAGGGCAGCAAAGTACAGCAGGGAGAATACGCCTGCGGCTTTCAGCCCTCTGATCTCCCCGGCAGACAGCTGGCTGTCGGATATGAGCGTGCTGCCTCCCCCTGTCAAGTTGGCATTGGGGTCGTGAAGGGGCAGCTTATTCTTCATGATGGTCTTGCTGACAACCACCATTGTGATGGTGATCAGGAAGGTGCTCACAAGGATAAAATACCAGTTGATCAGCGGGTTAACAGGGGCTGAGATCCCCAGATTGCCTGTAATCTGCTGGGTGACTGCCGCCAGGTTGATGTCCGTGCTGGTGATCACAATGGAGGCGGAATTGGCTGCCGTAGCTCCGATGAAGGACAGGGTGATGCCCAGCCAGGGATTAAAGCCCATTGCGGCGAAGATTGCGCCGGACAGGGGAGGCAGGACGACCACGGCCACGTCTGCCAGCAGGTTGCCGTTGACTGCGATGAAGGCGATAATCAGCATCATCCAAGTGGGGGATGCTTTCAGCAGCACACGGCGCACGAAGGCGGATAAGAGGCCTGAGCGCTCAGCTACCGCGATACTGATAATTACCACCAGAGCGGTCTTTAAGGGGCCAAAGGAGATGAAGGTCTGCGGGAAGTTGATAATCAGGTTCAGGAGATAGTCCCGGGTCACAAGGTTCTGAACGGTAAATGTTGTCTCAACCGCCTCGCCGGTGTCCTTGGCCGCATTCAGGGCGGTTACGGAGATTCCCGCCTGGGACAGGATAAACGAAAGGGCCAGGATAATGCCTGACAGCAGTATAAAGAGAATAAACGGATGGGGCAGGGCGTTGCCTGCGCGCTCGATGGAATCCAGGATATTGTCCATGCGGGACTTCTTCATTTCCCCCGGAACCACTGCAGCTGCGTGCTTTTTCATACGATTTCCTCCAATTCTTTTGTGAAGGCTGCCGCCCATGGCGAAACAGCCTGCCGATAGCCCATTTCCTTGCCGGCTGGGAAATGTTTGTGCTATAATCAAATATTAGCACAAATCATTTCATTTCACTTATACGTATCCCGTATAGCCTATTTTTAATCTAGATAGGGGGAGAATCAGGAGGTCTGTATGGACATCAAGCATCTCAGCTACATTTTAGAGGCGTACAAATGCCGCTCGGTCAACAAAGCTGCTCAAAATGTGTTTATCTCGCAGCCCCACTTAAGCAGCATCATAAAGGGTGTGGAAAACGAAGTGGGATACCAGATATTCAACCGTACGCCCTCTGGCCTTATCGCCACCCCTCAAGGGCGCTATTTCCTGGAAAATGTGGAGAAAATCGTAAACGGCTGGGAAGGGATTCTTAGCGCTCCGGCTTACTTCCAGGACTCCGGCGCCCTCTCTGTGTGCAGCACGCCGTCCTCCTTTGCCTTCCAGTGTTTCCTGGAGTACAGGCGCAGATTCCCCGCGGACTGCTGCGACACCTTCCTGGAAGGCGGCCTGCGGGAGACGATGAAGCGCATTGTGGACCAGCAGTGCAGCATTGGCATACTGACCACCCTGGAACACCAGATCCCCAAGTATAAGCAGCTGGCGGACAACTACAAGCTGGACTTTCTGAAGCTGAAAAAGGGCATCACCATGCAGGTCTATATGTATGCGGATCATCCTCTGGCCAGGGCGGAAACCGTGTTAAAAGCAGATCTCATCCAGTACCCCCTGGTAACGGACATCAACCTGGACAAGGACGACCGCATAAAATTCACGGACAAGCCCAGCAACATCCTCTATGTCTCCGACCGTGGCACCTCCTATGATGCAGTGCGTAAGGGCGGCTGTCTGCTGGCCGGGCTTATGGACCGCACAGATATGGAGATCCTGGGCTGCGTCAGCAAGCCCATCATTGACGCGGAGAAGCTTGCCTTCTGCTATATTAAGCCCCATTTGCTGGAGATTAACAGCAGGGAGCGGCAGTTTTTGGAGTTTTTCGGCGGGGTGTTGAAACGGTTGAATTAGCGGCGAATGAATTTTCCGTATTCTGACAAGGCTATTTACAGAGCAGTCAGGCGCAGTCCGCCTCAGCGGTCTGCTTTCAGCTGGTGGGGACGGTTAAAACGCCGCAAAACGAATTTGACTATTCCTCCAGCATCTGCTAGTCTATATAGGACTATCAAATCATAAGAGGTGAAATTACATGGGGGAAAGTTTTAAAAATGATGGAACCCAGGGCCGCCACGGCCATCAGAACGGCGGCTTTGGGACAAGCGTGGGCTTCATACTGGCCTGCGTGGGCTCTGCCGTGGGCATGGGAAATATATGGATGTTTCCTTACCGGGTGGGCCAGTACGGAGGCGCTGCGTTCCTGGTTCCATACGCTATATTTATCACATTGTTCGGCCTGGTGGGCCTGTCCGCGGAATTCGCCATTGGGCGCAGAGCCAAGACAGGGACCCTGGGTTCCTATGAATACTGCTGGGCTTCCAGGGGAAAAGGCAAGCTGGGGTATGCCCTGGGCTGGATTCCACTTCTGGGTTCCCTGGGAATTGCCATCGGCTACGCTGTGATCGTGGGCTGGGTAGTCCGCGCCATGTTCGGCTCCCTGACCGGGGACATTCTCACCATGGATGCCGCCGCCTATTTCAGCCAGGCCACCGGAGAGTTCGGCAGTGTGCCCTGGCATGTGATCGTGGTTGTAGCTGCCATGGCGGTGCTGCTCTTCGGAGTTGCCAGCGGAATCGAGAAGATCAACAAAGTGCTTATGCCCTCCTTTTTCGTGCTCTTTGCGGTGCTGGCCATCCGCGTGGCCTTCCTGCCCGGGGCTGTGGAAGGGTATAAATTCCTGTTCGTACCCAAGTGGGAGTATCTGCTGAAGGTGGACACCTGGGTAATGGCCATGGGACAGGCCTTCTTCTCCCTGTCCATCACCGGGTCGGGAATGATCGTCTACGGCACGTACTTGAAAAAGGATGAGGACATTCCCAAGGCGTCCATCCAGACTGCTGTGTTCGACACCCTGGCGGCCATGCTGGCGGCGCTGGCCATTATGCCCGCGGTGTTTGCATTTGGCATACAGCCCAATGCGGGACCGCCGCTGATGTTCATCACCCTGCCCAACATCTTCCGCCAGATGCCCATGGGACAGCTGTTCTCCTTCCTGTTCTTCGTGTCCGTGGTATTCGCGGGAATTACCAGCCTGGTGAACATGTTCGAGGCTGTCTGCGAATCCTGGCAGAACCGCTTTAAGCTGTCCCGGAAGGTGGCAGTGGCCCTGTGCGGCGGTATCACCCTGGCTGTGGGTGTGTTCCTGGAGGCAGAACCAAAGGTGGGGTCCTGGATGGACTTCATCACCATTATAGTGGTGCCCTTCGGCGCTGTGCTGGGCGCCTTTTCCATCTACTATGTGCTTGGTTTTGGGAAGATCAGAGAAGAAATGGAAGTGGGCCGGAAGAAGAAGCTGGGCGCCTACTTTGGGCCGCTGGCCAAGTATGTGTATGTGCCGCTGGCAGTGATTGTGTTTATATTGGGAATTATATACGGTGGCATCGGGTGACCGAGTGCCCAAAAGAAAAGGTCTGGCTGGGAAATGATGAATCATTCGTCATTGCCCGGCCAGACCTTTTGTGGGTTCCGTTCCTATTCAAACGCCACCACCCGCAGCGGAAATGCCTCCACCCCGGCAATGGGATAGACGTTTCACTGCCTCCCCTCATTAAACTCCGTCCTCACCAGCTCAATCAAATCAGCCGCAAATGCCGGCAGATACCCGCCCTTTCTGTATGCCATGGATATGGGGATGCTGAAGTTAGAGAATCCCACCTCGAAGATCCGTATAGGCTTAGAATACTGGTAATGCCGGATATAACTCTCATAATTGAACGCAATACCGAACCCTTCAGCCGCCATCTGGGCGGCTGTTTCCATGTTCTCTATGATAAAAATGTGCTCCGGCTTCACACCCGCGTAGGCCAGGGCAGCGTCCGTGAAGGTGCGGACGGACTGGGTTGGGTGCTGGAGGATGAACCGTTCATCAGCCACCAGCTTTAAATCTAGCCACGGATAGGTGTGTCCGGGAAGCGCAACCCCCTGGGCGCAGGCCGGGTGGTCAGCGGAAACGGCCATGATCAGATAGTCGTTGTAGATCGTCTGAACCTCCAATTTATCCCTGTTGGTAAACCGGTTGGTCAGAATCAGATCCAGATCCCCGTCCAGCAGAAGTTCCTCGATCACCCTGCTGATATCCTCCTTCAGCACCACCTCCACATTGGGGTGAAGCCGCGCAAAGTCCGTCAGCACCCGGGGCAGCAGGAAGCTGCTGCGCCGCAGGTGAAGCCCCAGCCGCAGCCTCCCCGTGTAACCCTTGATCAGATCCCCCAGAGCGCCCTGGAACTGGTTCTGAAGCACCAGCATTTCCTTGGCGCTCTTTATGTACAGTTCCCCGGCATAGGTGGGCACCAGCCGTTTGCCGATGCGCTCAAAGAGGCGGATGCCCATCCGTTCCTCCAGACGGTTCAGAAAAATACTCAGGGTGGGCTGGGACACAAACAGCTCCTGGGCTGCCTTGCTGACACTCCCGTGGCGCGCCATTGCCACCACATACTCCTGCTCCCTCAGATCCATTGTCACCCTCCTTTTAAAATAATAGCCTTAAGCTATAATAATCACAACAAAAATAAATTAGACAAATGATTCTGGCCCTATTATACTGAATTTACAAGGAAAGGTCAAGGAATTGACCGTTCCAGGGACCCATGGCCAGGGAGTTATGAAAAAGCATTTGAAAAAAGGAGATAAGGTATGTCAAAGGAAGAGAAGTCGAAGAAGGGCTTTAAGATGCCCCACACATTTGTTATCATTTTCACCATCATACTGGTTGCAGTAGCATTTACATGGCTGATTCCGGCCGGAGAGTACGCGAGGTTTGAAAACGCCCAGGGAATCAAGGTCATCGATCCCGCCCAGTTTAATTCCCTGCCCAGAACGCCGGTAAACCCGCTGCTCATCACCACCTACATTGTCAGCGCGTTCATTAAAAATGCCGACCTGATCATGGTCATCCTGTTTTCCGGCGGCGCGTTCCACATGCTGACCCAGACCGGCGCCCTGCAGGCGGTTATCGCCAAGCTGGCCCGCCGTTTTTCCAACCACATTGCCATCTTTATTCCCATCCTGTCCCTGGTGTTCGCGCTGATCTGCACCACACAGGCGGTTAACATGTTCATTGCCTTTGCGCCTGTCATGGTGATGCTCTCGCTGGCCCTGGGGCTGGATTCCATCTGCGGCGTGGCCATCATCATCCTGGGCGGTGCCATCGGTTTCTCCACAGGCACGCTGAATGTGAGTACCACGGTAATCAGCCAGAAGATCGCGGATCTGCCCCTGTATTCCGGCATCGGATACCGCTTCGTATGCTTTGGCGTATTCTTCGTGGTAACCAACCTGTTCCTGATCCGCTATGCAGGCAAGGTGCGCAAGAAACCTGAACTCTCCCCCATGTATGACTTGGACCGCCAGAATGCCCTGGCCAAGGACTTAAAGCTGGATGACTTCGGCGAGATGAGCCCCCGGAAATGGCTCACTGTTGTCTGTCTGGTAGCCGCCATGGCCCTGATCGTCTACGGCAGCATCATGAAGGGATGGGATGTGGCTGAACACGCCTCCGTATTCCTGGCTCTGGGCATTGTGGTGGGCCTGGTAGGCGGCTTCTCCCCCAGTGAGATCTCCAAGGAGTTCCTGGTTGGATGTAAAGGGATGCTGGGCGCTGCCATGATCATTGGCCTGGCCAGAAGCATCGGTTCCATCATGGGCGACGGCAATATCATCGATACAGTCGTGCACACCCTGTCCGGCATTCTCAACGTGGTTCCATTCTACTTACAGGGAATCGGCATGCTGATCACCAATACCATTATCAATGTGTTTATCACCTCCGGCTCCGGCCAGGCATCCGTAGTTATGCCTATCATGATCCCCCTGGCAGACCTGCTGGGCATGACCCGCCAGACCGCCATCCTGGCCTTCAACTTCGGCGATGGCTTCTGCAACTACATCCTGCCCACCTCCACAGCCCTCATGGGAATCATCGGCGCGGCCAACATTCCCTATGACCGCTGGATGAAGTTCATGTGGAAATGCTTCCTGCTGTGGATGGTCACAGGATCCGTCATGCTGCTGATCGCCCAGGCCATCCATCTGGGGCCGATGTAGGCGCACAACGGACATTTAAGGAGAAACATAAAAGGAGAGTATCATCATGAAAGAACAACTGTTTCAGGAAATAGACAGACAGAAAGAACGGCTGTGTCAAATGGCCGATACCATATTCGACAACCCGGAGTACGATGGGGAGGAGATGCTGGCCGCGGATATTTTATGCAGGTATCTGCAGGAGAACGGCTTCTCTGTTGAACGTCCCATAGCCGGGCTGAAAAGCGCATTCCGCGCTGTGTACCACTGCGGCGGCGGGCAGGCCTGTGAGGGCTGCTCAGATTCTGCGGCTTCCGGGACCCCTTCCGGCAGCCGCCCCGTGCCGCGCATCGGAATCCTCTGTGAGTACGACGCATTAAGGAACCTGGGCCACGGCTGCGGCCATCACATGCAGGGGCCTGCCTGCCTGGGAGCCGCGGTAGCCCTTAAGAACTGTTTTCAGGATAAACCCTACACCCTGGTAGTGTACGGCACCCCCGCCGAGGAAACCTTCGGCGGCAAGATCAACATGATGGAGGCCGGATACTTTAAGGACATTGACTTTGCCCTGATGATGCACGGCGCACCGGATACCTGCACGGACATCCAATGCCTGGCCCTGTCCTCCTTTGAGGTGGTGTTCCACGGCAAAAAGGCCCACGCGGCCATCATGCCCGAAGCAGGGCGCAGCGCCTTTGACGCCCTGCTGCTGACCTTCCAGGGCCTGGAGTTCATGCGGGAACATGTGCGGGATGATGTGCGCATGCACTACACCGTGAAGGAGCTTCCCGGCCCGGAGAATGTGGTTCCCTCCAGAGCAGTGGGCAGCTTCGCCCTCCGCTCCTTCTCCCGGGAATACCTGGATTCCGTCACAGAGCGGTTCTATGATTTAGTAAAGGGCGCGGCCCTGATGGCAGGCGTCACCTGGGAGATCAACGAGAAACCGGCTCTGGCCAATAAGGTGCCCAACCTGACCCTCAACGACCTGCTGGTGGAAAATGCCCGGCTGGCCGGGGCGCCCGGCATCCGCGGCCCAAGAGAGCGTACCGGGTCCACGGACTTCGGAAATGTGATGCATGAGCTTCCGGGCAGCTGCATCCGCATCCAGTTCGTACCTGCGGGAACCTCCTCCCACTCCCAGGAATACGTGGAGGCCGGGAAAACAGAGGCTGCCCATAACTGTATCCTCTACGGAGCCAAGGCCATGGCAGGGGCTTCCCTGGATATTCTCACAGAGGATGGGCTGCTGGAGTCCGTGAAAGAGGAGTTCTCCCAGAAAAAGGAAATTTACCGATGAACAACAAAATCAATTTAAAAAATCTGGCGCTGCTGCTGGCCGGTTCCTTCATCTACAGCGTGGGAACCCACAGCTTCGTGGCCCCGGCCAACATCGCTCCCGGCGGCGCCTCGGGCCTGGCCCTGATGGTGAACTTTGTCACCGGCCTGCCGGTGGGAATCCTGACCATGGCGGTGAATATCCCGCTGCTGGTGCTGGCCTGGATCTACTTAAGCCGTGGATTTGCCATCAGCACAGCCGTATCCTGCACAGTCTGCTCCATTATGCTGGATGCTCTGGTAGCGCCGGTATTCCCCGTATACGGCGGGGACCGGCTGCTGTCCAGCCTGTTCGGCGGCGTGATCGTGGGGGCGGGCATGGCCCTGATCTTCCAATCCGGGTCCTCCACCGGGGGCAGCGACATATTCGGATATATTCTGCAAAAGAAAAAGCCCCATCTTTCCATCGGCAGGGCTCTCATCATTGTGGACGGCGTGGTGCTGGCCTTGTCCATCTTCGTATTTAAAAATGTGGAGTCCGGCCTGCTGGGCCTGATCTCCCTGTACGCCTGCACCAGGGTCATTGACGCCATCCTGTACGGCAGTGACGCCGGCAGTATGGTGACGATCGTCAGCCAGGTTCCCCAGGCCATCGCTGACCGGGTGATCCTGGAGATGGAGCGCAGCGCCACCATCATGGATGGCAAGGGGGCCTACAGCCGCCAGGGCACAGGCGTCCTGCTGTGTACTGTCCGCAAGTCCCAGTTCAGCCGCTTAAAGCAGATCATCCGGGATACGGACCCCGCGGCCTTCGTGATGGTGACGGAGACCACAGAGGTGTTTGGGGAAGGGTTTAAGGAGATTGGGGTGTAGGCGTGGAAAGGTTACGCGGGCGGAGTTAGATTCATCCGTCCGTGAGAGCCATGGGAGGCGGGCGGAACGGCCCAAGGGAATGGGCTCAAAGTTTGGAACGGGGATGGAT
>URUZ01000050.1 GCA_900551225.1 uncultured Clostridium sp. | reverse complement strand
AACCGCCGTTGTCAATTCCCATAAAATATGTGCTGCTGTCCATATGGTAAAATGCCTCCTTTCGGCTGATGTTGGACTCGGTGGGGTGAGGTTCCTTCCCGTTTCTTCCCAGAGCCCCCTCCCGGGCGCCTAAGCGTGCTCCGCTCTAAGCGGGACCGGGCGGAGCCTGGTGTTTTCCTTATTGCAGATGGCAGAAACGGATTTTTAAATACGCGGTACCAGGTTACAGGGCCGCCCTGTATTCTTTTACAGTGTCCATAAATTCTTTTACCCGGTTTACATCAACCGCATTCTCAAAAATCCCATCAATTTTAAAGGTAGTTGCGCACACGGCTCCGTCGGCTACAGCCAGCTGCCTGGTAATGTTGCCCACATTGCAGCCGGTGTTGCAGAGGATGGGGGTGTGCTTAACCGCTGATTTCACCTGGGTCAGGATCTGTGTGTCCGTCTCGCTGCCGGCGGTGAGACCGGACACACAGAGGGCGTCGGGCCGGTTGTTGAACTCCGTGGACTTGGCAATGTCCTTGATGTCCCGGTCCGCCAGATATCTGGCCGCCTCCGGCACAATGTTGAACAGCAGCTTTAAGTCCCTTGCGCCAACTGCCATCTTGTGGCGGATGGTTTTACCCACATTGGTGTTCCAGAGACCGAAGTCAGAAGCGTACACGCCGGAGATGATCTCCCGGATAAACTTGCCGTCCACGGCCATGGCCAGATCAATGGAGGCAATGGGGTCCCAGAGGCAGTTGACGCCGTAGGGAACAGTGATGAAGGGCTTCAGCTCACCTATAATCCTGGCCATGGCGGCAATGGTGATAGGCTCCACTTTGGTCAGATAGGGAAGGCTGAATTCATTGGAGAACATGATGCCGTCCACTCCGCCGTCCTGCAGTGCCGTGAGGTCCGCTCTGGCGGCTTCAATTACCCTGGCCATGCCGCCTTCGGCATCATAGTAGGGGTCTCCGGGAAGGGGCTGTAGGTGGCACATTGCAATAATTGGTTTTTCTACATGAAATAAATCCTGCATCCAGTTTGACATTATAAAATTCCTCTCTCAATTCAAATTAGGAGTTTGCATTGAGTTTGTAAGCAAATAGTAGCACAATCAATCGAAAAATGCAACGATAAAATCATAATATTGCAAAATAAATCATAATGTGCTAAGATAAGCTCAAAAAAGGAGGGAAAAGATGAAAATTATACCATCAATAGCGTCAGCGCCCCAGCTGGAGCTGGGCTGCCAGCTGAGCCGGATAGCAGAGATACCTTATGTTCATATTGACATTGAGGATGGGAATTTCCTGCCCAATATCACATTTGGAATGAAAACCGTAAGGGAGATCGCGGGCTGCTGCAAAGCTGAATTAGATGTGCATTTACTGGCCACAAATCCAATCAAATATGTTCAGGAATTATCAGAACTTAACATATCAGCGGTCTGCGGACACCTGGAAGCTCTGACCTATCCGCTGGAATTCCTGAACAAAGTGCGCTCCCTAGGCATGAGGGCTGGGCTGGGGCTGAACCTGAGGCTGCCTGTGGCCGCCCTGAAAAGTTATGCCGGTGCGTTCGATTATCTGATCCTGATGACTTCCGAGCCGGATGGCTGTGGACAGATGTTCGCTGAAACAGCTCCGGAGCGGATCAGGGAGGCACGGGCCAGCCTGCCTGAAGATGTAATGATATGTGCGGACGGGGGAATCGGTCCCAGGGAGCTTAAGATGGTCATGGAAGCCGGGGCGGACTGCGCGGTCATGGGACGGGCAGTCTGGGGCGCAGAATGCCCGGTGAGGGCGTGGAAGGAGATGGAGGCATGGAGACGGGGAGAGATGTGACAGACAGGCCCTTTGGAATCTATGAGAAGGCGGTCAAGCCCCAGGAGTGGGAGCGGATGTTTGCAGACGCGGCTGAGGCCGGATATCAGAACTTTGAGATCAGCCTGGATGAAAGCGATGCCAGGCTTGCCAGGCTTCACTGGAAGGACAGCCAGTATGACCAGGTGAGAACAGCGGCGCGGAACCAGAATATCCGGATTCTGTCGGCCTGCTTCAGCGGCCATCGCCGTTTTCCGCTGGGGAGCTGTTCCGGGGAGACGGCGCGCAGGGGCATTCAGATGATGAAGGAAGGCATAGATTTCTGCCAGAATCTGGGAGTCCGGATACTGCAGGTGGCGGGTTATGACGCATTTTATGAACCCCGGAGCGAGGCCACTGCGGCCAGATACAGGGAAAATATCCTGGGCTGCTTAAAATGGGCGGAGCAGGCGGGGGTGATGCTGGCAATTGAACCGGTGGAGGTAAATCTGGTGAAGGTCAGCGATACGCTGCGGCTGGTCAGGGAGGCGGACTCCCCCTGGCTTCAGATCTATCCGGATGTGGCCAACATGAAATCCCTTGGCATAGACCCTGTGACAGAACTGCCTCAGGGCAGAGGCCACATAGCCAATGTCCATGTCAGGGATTCCCTGCCGGACTATTTCTACGGTGTCCCCCTGGGAACCGGCAACATGGATTTCATAGGCGTGTTCAGGGCATTGGACGCCATGGATTACCGGGGGCCTCTGACCATAGAGATGTGGAATGAGCAGGATGACAACTACATGGAGGTTATCACCCGGGCCCGCAGGTTTATGCAGAATAAAATTAAGTGCGCAAGGCAGGAGGTACAGATCAATGTATGAGAAAGAAAAGAGAGAGATACTGGAGACAGCCCTGGAGATCAAGCGCTGCGGGCTGATCTCCCTGTCAGGGGGAAATGTGAGCATGAGGGTGGAGAACGGCCAATATCTGGTGACTCCGTCAGGCATGATCTACGAGGACATGACCCCTCAGGATGTGGTGCTGATTGATGGAAACTGCCGGGTGCTGGAGGGCGGCAGAAAGCCTTCCTCAGATTCGCCGGCCCTGGTATACATGTTTGAACATATGCCGGAGATCAATGCCCTGATTCACACCCATCAGCCCTATGCCACTGCCGCAGGCTTTGTAACGGACCAGATACCGGAATTCCTGGTGACGCTGATCGATGCCAACGGTGAGGCTGTGAATGTGGCGCCATTTACTCCATCCTCTGACATCGGCATGGGAATTATAGCCGCAGAATATGCAGGGAAGTCCAGAGCCGTCATTTTAAAACATCACGGAATCATGGCTTATGGGGCAGATATGAAGGAGGCTCTTTACTCAGCCGTTTACCTGGAGGAGGCGGCCAAGACCTTTGTGCTTGCCAAGTCCATGGGGGCGGCCATACCGGCCCTGGCTGCTGAGGACATTGCCAGGGAAAAACGGGGCTGGCTGGATTACGGACAGTAAAGGAGGAAGGTTATGGGGTACACCATTGGAGTGGATTTTGGAAGTCTGTCCGCCAGGGCCATGGTGGTGGACACAGCAGACGGAGCCGTATTGAAGGAGGCGCTGTTTTCCTATCCCCACGGGATCATGAAGGAGAGGCTGCCCACAGGGAGGGAGCTGGAGCCGGGGACAGCCCTCCAGCATCCGGCAGATTATCTGGACGCCTGGCACGCTGTCATAAGGGAGGTGCTGAAGGACGGGGACATTGCCCCCGGGCTGGTGGCAGGAGTGGGCGTGGATTTCACCCAGTGCACCATGATGCCTGTGGACCGGGAAGGCACGGCGCTGTGCATGTATCCTGAGTTTCAGGATGAACCCCACGGGTATGCCAAGCTGTGGATGCATCATCATGCCCAGAGGGAGGCGGATGACATCACAGAGCTGGCGGCCAGGCGGAGGGAGCCTTTTTTAGAGTATTACGGGGGAAAGATATCCTCGGAGTTCATGCATCCCAAGATTCTGGAGATTCTGCGCTGTGCGCCGGAGATCTACCACAGGGCGGATCAGTTTGTGGAGGGGGCGGACTGGATCACCCGGCAGATCACCGGAAGCCAGGTCAGAAGCCGTAGCATCGCCGCGGTGGCGGCCCTGTGGAGGGAGGAGGAGGGCTACCCTTCAGAGGAATTTCTGAGGGAACTTCATCCGGAGCTGGGGAGTCTAAACAGCAAGCTGGGCGGGGCGCTGGCTGCCCCCGGAACCTGTGTGGGCACCATTTCTGCCGGGGAGGCGGCAGCCACAGGCCTTCTGGAACACACGCCTGTGGCCTGCGGGCTGGGCGACAGCCACGCGGCATTTGCCGGTTCCGGCCTGTGCCGGGAAGGATCCATGCTGATGGTGATCGGCACTTCCGGGTGCGATATACTGATCAGCAGGGACCAGGTGCCGGTGAAGGGGTTCTGCGGCATCTGCCGGGACAGCGCCATTCCCGGATACTATGGATACGAGGCGGGCCAGGCCTGTATGGGAGATCATTTTAAATGGTTCATGGAGAACTGTCTGCCCGCCTCCTTCGCGGAGGAGGCCAGGCGGGAAAACTGCTCGGTCTACCAGATGATGGACCGCAAAGCAGGGGCTATAAAGCCGGGACGCAGCGGGCTTCTGGCCCTGGACTGGTGGAATGGCTGCCGCAGCGTCCTGATGGACAGCAGCCTCACCGGCTGCCTCTTTGGGATGACTATGGCCACCAGGCCGGAGGAGATCTACAGAGCCCTCATCGAGGGCATCGCATTTGGCAAGAAGATGATCACCAGGCAGATGGAGGAGGCGGGAATCAGCTGCCGCCGCATGTACGCCACCGGCGGGGTGGCGTGGAAGAATGAGCTGGTGATGCAGATTATGGCGGATGTTCTGGGCAAGGAGATTACGGTCCCTGACACAGCCAACGGCAGCTGCATGGGCAGCGCCATGTACGGGGCAGTGGCCGCAGGCAGAAAGGGCGGCGGACATGACACCATCCAGGAAGCGGTGAAGGCAATGGGCCCGCGGACGGGGCGGGTGTATGTCCCGGAGGAGAAGGCCGCCGCTGTATATGGGCAGCTGTTTGATGTGTACAGGAAGCTATATTTTGCCATGGGAGAGGAAGGCAGCTGCTTAAAGGAACTGGCAGCGGTCAGGGACCTCAGAAGCTAAACTGCTGGCGGAGATGAATTTTTAGGCACACTTTAGATTGAAGAGAGGAGCGGCAACGTGAAATTTGGGGTTATATCGTTGGACTTTAGAAGGTTTTCACTGGAATACTGTTTTGAGATGGCCAGCCGTTACGGGCTGGACGGAGTGGAGCTGTGGGGAGGCCGGCCTCATGGGTATGTGACGGACATGACGCCTGAGCGGATTCGGGAGATCGCAGCCCTGAAGCGGCAGTATGGGCTGGAGGTGCCCATGTACACCCCCAACGTCCTGGGCGGCCCTTATAATCTGTGCAGCCCACAGAGCAGGGCAAGGCAGGAGACTCTGGACTTTTTCAGAGCATCAATAGACATTTCCCAGCAGCTGGAGTGTTCCAGGCTGCTGGTGGTGGCGGATCATCCGGGGTATGAGCTGCCCGGGTCATATGCCTTTGATACATTTGTTGAAAATATGCAGATACTCAGCGGCTATGCACAGCCAAAGGGCGTTACGCTGGTGATTGAGCCGCTGACTCCCATGGAAAGCCCGGTGATTACAACAGCGGATGACTGCGTGGAGGCCATTGCCCGTATCGGCAGGGACAATGTGGAGGCCATGATGGATGTGGCCCCTCCAACCGTGGCAAATGAACCGTTTTCCACGTATTTTCACAAACTGGAGGGCAGGATGAACTATATCCACATCTGCAATAATGATGGTAAAACCGATGCCCACACCAGGCTGGAAGATGGAATTATTCCAGTAAAAGACATGTTTACAGTCTTTACCAACTGGAAGTATAATGGGTATATTACGTGCGAATTGTACTCAGAAAATTACAGAGATCCTGAACTATATCTGGCCAATACCATGAGAGTTATCCATGGAATCAGGGAAGAACTGGGTATATAGGGAGGGTTCTGCTGACATGGAGGAGCCTGTGAAGAGACCGCTGTTTTTTTCCAATTTCCAGAAGAAAATCCTGCAGTCCTATCTGGTGATCATCATCGGAGGCCTGGTGCTGTTCTATGTGCTGGTGGCTGTCATGGTCAGGGAGTCCAGCTTAAAAACTGCAGAGCGCAGCCAGGTCTCCATGTGTATCAAGGTCTCCCAGCAGCTGGAAAGTTTTGTGGTGGAGATGCGCAATGTGGGGTTCCAGGTGATGCTGAATTCCCGGCTGATCAGCGATTTCGGCGCTTTTTCCCGGGATGGCGATATGGACAATTACTACAGCGACAACATTGTGGACCACATCAACGCAGTGAGTGCTCTGGCAGATATCAACGGCATCCGGAGAACGGCCACCCGGATCAGCGTGTTTAACAGATACGGCGACTACGTGAGCAGCGGCGTTATGCCCCAGTCCAAGGAGTATGTGAGACGGGTCATGGAACAGGGGCGGGACATCGGCGGAATTATCGCCGGACTGGTGGCGGATGAGGAGCACATATATGTGGAGCCGCCCCACCCGGATTATTGGAACAGCAAGATTGGCTATGAGATGATCTCCCTCTACTGCCCCCTGGGCAACAGGCTTCAGGATGATATGTATGGAATCATCGAAATCCAGCAGGATTCCCAGAAATTGGAAGAGATGCTGCTGACCGGCCTGGACCAGGACATGGCGGTGCTTCTCTTTGATGCTCAGGGCAGCTGTATCTTCAACAGCGGGGAGGAGATCTGCCGGCCTGAAGATTATGGATTTTATTACGGGCAGGCGGACAGGGAGGCTGATAAGCGGTATGAATTTAAGCAGGTAAAGCTGGAGAGCGGTATCAGACAGTACATAACTACCGGGTTTTCCGAGACCTCCGGATGGACGGTTGTGATGGTGCGGAATAAGGCAGCCATTGTGAATGTGATTCAGGATATCCAGAAGGTAATCATTGTGGCGATCCTGGCATTTCTGGCGCTGTCGGCCTATATGGCCTACCGTATATCCCTGAAGATGACCAGGCCCATCAATGATATGATCGTGTCGGCCCAGTCCATCTCCTGGTCCAACCTGAATATGAAGGAGCTGGAGGGGAACGACGAGAATGAGATTATGGCCCTTAACAGCACCTTCAAGGCCACCTTAAGCCGCCTGTCCAAAAGCATGCAGCTGGAGCTGAACGCCCGCCTGAACGCACTCCAGAGCCAGATGAACCCCCATTTCCTCTACAATACCCTGGCGGTTATCAGCGCTTTGGCGGAGGAACCGGAAAAGGTGGAGCGCATGTGCGGCATGCTGTCGGAGATGCTGCGCTACTCCACTGTCTATGAGGAGGAGAGTACCAGCACCCTGGCGGATGAGGTGCACCATACAGGGAATTATCTGGAATTGATGAAGAACCGATATGAGGAGAATCTGGTATACAGTATCTCCACTGAGGGGGATTTAGACGGTGTCAAGGTTCCCAGAGTGATCCTTCAGCCCATTGTGGAGAACTGTTTTAAACACGGATTTGGGGAGGCCGGCTTTCCGTGGGCCATCCATGTTGCAGTCACCGTAAAGAATAGGCGGTGGGAGATCAGTGTGAAGAACAACGGACGCCCATTTCTGGAACAGGATCTGCGGGAGGTCAATGAGAAGGTGGAGGGATTTTTAAACGGGGATCAGAAGAAGGTCAGCGGTATTGGCCTGACCAACACCATTATCAGGCTGCGGCTGCTCTATGAAGAACAGGTTGAATATAAGATCTACAGGGGAAATGATGGCTGCACTTATGTTGTCCTGAAAGGAAAATACAAATGATAAATATTCTGGTTGTGGAAGATGAGCCCCCAATCCAGCGAATGATCTGTAAGACAATCGCTGGCCTGGACCGGGAATTCAACATTGCGTTCACTGCCTTTAACGGAGTGGAGGCCAGAAAAATACTTGAGACAGAGAACATTGACGTGGTGTTTACGGATATTATGATGATTGGAGGCGATGGGATCACCCTCCTCCAGTATCTTCATGAGGAGAAGCCGGAGATTCAGACCGTGGTGCTGAGCGGGTATGACAAATTCGAATATGCCAGGCAGGCTTATAAAAACGGGGTGGCGGATTACCTCTTAAAACCGGTGAACAAGGCTGAGCTGCAGAGCGTCCTTCAGGTTTTGCGGGAGCAGCACATGCTGAAGCTGCGGGGGATGCGCCAGGCATGTTTTAAGGCGCTGCTGGCAGGGGCGGACTGCGGCAAAGACAGCCCCGCCTGCAGAGCCGCGGCCGGCGGCCGGTGGTATCTGCTGCTGATCCGGGTGTCGGGCCGGCGGGAAGCCGCGCTGCTGTCCGGTGAAGTGGAGTCCGTTGTGATGGAGCAGCTTAAGGAGGAGGACACCATGTTTCTGCCGGTGGAGGGGGCGGGGGAGTATATCCTGGCGGTCAGGGAAGGGACGGAGAGCGTGGAGGCGTGCGCCTTGAACCTGCTGGAGGCCATGAAGGGCAGGCCGGGGGTCACTGCCATTGCCGGGACAGAGAAAGCCTCTGAAGTCCGGGACTTCAGACAGAATTTCCTGGAGCTGAGAATTCAGATTATGACAGAGTCCATATATGGCAAATCCTGCTACAGCTGCAACGGCCATTCCTGGCCTTCCCATGATGATAGCTGGGAGAAGGATGTGAAGGCCGAAGCATTTACCAAGATGGTGAAGGATTTGAAATCAGGGGATATGGCAGAGGTGCGCGCGGGCCTGGACTGTTATCTGGAAAAATTCGGGCGGGAGAATAAGACCTGCATGGCCATCGAAAATTTTATGATGGAGCTGTTTGAACGGGGCAGAGGCAGCAGCCATTCCATCAGGGCCGGGGTGTGGAACGCGGTCTATGAGACCTTCTCTTACCAGGAGCTGCGTGACAGGCTGTGCGGAATCCTGAGCGGGCTGGAAAGCCGTCAGGACAGCCAGGATGAGGAGGAGACGCAGCCCCGGATGGTGGCTATGATCGAGCAGTACCTCCTGGACAATTACCAGAGGAACATCAAGGCCGGGGAGCTGTCTACGGAGTTTGGCTTTGTGTCAGAATACATCAGCCGCATTTTTAAAAAGTACGTGGGCTTGTCGCCTTCACGGTATCTGACAAAAATCAGGATGGAAAAAGCCTGCGATCTGATCAGGAGCTGCCCGGACATGCAGATCAAGGAGGTGGCGGATCAGGTGGGGTATAGGGATATTCACTATTTTTCCAAGGTGTTTAGAAAAGAAATGGGTGTGTGGCCCAGTGAGTATAAGTAGACAATCAGAATCTGTATAATGGGGAGAATTCAGGCGTATTCACTGGAAATTCTGTTTGGAAAAATTATAATAGAGATAAAAGATACAAAAAACGTCAACTGATGCTGTATAAAGTTCAAAAAAGTGCAACAATAGGTCTTGATTTTACATTTACGAAACACAGTGCAGGCTTTATGATTTAGATAAGGAGTTTGCATTGTGTTTTTGTATTGTACGCGGTGAATCACCCGCTAAGTGCGGGGTTCATCGATTGGACCAGGAGGTGAGATTCATTGGACGAGTACATATTGGAACTCAGGAATATCACAAAGCGATTTCCCGGCGTAGTGGCTCTGGATGGGGTGCAGTTTCAGCTGAAGCAGGGGGAAATCCATGCCCTGATGGGTGAGAACGGCGCAGGAAAGTCCACGCTGATTAAGGTGATTACCGGCGTTCATGAGCCGGAAGAAGGAGATATCCTAATCAATGGAAAAAAGGTGGTATTTAAGAATACCAATGACTCGGCAGGCACCATTGCCGCCATATACCAGCACAGCACGGTGTATCCGTATTTAAGTGTAACGGAGAATATATTTATCGGCCACGAGACGCTGACAAAGGCCGGGTCCATCAAGTGGAGTGAGATGCATAAGCGGGCCGGTGAGCTGCTGATGAGCCTTGGCTGCGACATTAACCCCAGAACCAGGATGGTCAATTTAAGCGTAGCCGAGCAGCAGATCGTGGAGATCTCAAAAGCAGTCTCCTCCAAGGCCCAAATTGTCATCATGGATGAACCTACTGCGGCCCTGTCCAGGCGGGAATGCGAGGAGCTGTACCGGATAGCGGAACAGCTGAAGGCAGAGGGCACATCCATCATCTTTATATCCCACCGGATGGAGGACATGTACCGTCTGGCGGACAGGGTGACAGTGTTCAGGGATGCCCGCTATATCGGCACCTGGGAAGCGGACAAGATATCCCACGATGAGCTGATATCAGCCATGGTGGGAAGGGAAGTGACCCAGCTCTATCCAAAACAGCAGGTGCCCATAGGGGAGACGGCGCTGGAGGTCAGAGGACTGACTAAAAAGGGGTATTTTAAAGATATCAGTTTTGAGGTGAAGCGAGGGGAGATATTCGGCCTCACCGGGCTGGTGGGAGCGGGGCGGTCGGAAGTCTGCCAGGGTATCTGCGGCCTGCTGAAACCGGATTCCGGCACCCTGCTGGTCAATGGCCGGGAGTGCGTGTTCACCCATCCGTCCCAGGCGTTGAAAAAGGGCGTGGGGTATCTGCCGGAGGACAGGCAGCAGCAGGGGCTGATCCTCTCATGGGAGTTGTTTAAGAATATGACGTTGTCCACGCTGGATAAATATAAGGGGATCACGGGCATCAACACGGCCAGGGAACGTCAGACCGGAACAGAGCTTAGCAAGAAGCTTCAGATCAAGGCCAAAAGCATTTTATCAAGGGCAGATTCCCTGTCCGGAGGAAACCAGCAGAAGGTGGTGTTTGCAAAGCTGCTGAATTCAGATGTAAATATACTGCTGCTGGATGAGCCTACAAAGGGTGTGGATGTGGGCGCAAAGGCACAGATATACTCCATTATGTCGGATCTGGCGGCCCAGGGCTATGCCATCATCCTGGTGTCCTCTGAGATGCCGGAGGTTATGTCCATGGCCGACCGGATCGGCGTCATGCATGAGGGACGCCTGGCTGCCGTCTATGACGCGGGAAATGTGACCCAGGAGGAGATACTTGGCTCGGCTATGACCATTAAGAATGAGTGTATAAGGGAGGGGGCGTGAGTTAAATGGAAGGTAATTCGAAGGAGTTTGACTTAAGGCGCCTCATATCCCACAACATCAGGGAACTGACCCTGCTTGTGATTCTCATTGTGATTGCTGTGATGGTTCAGGTGCGGACCGGCGGGCGTTTCCTCTCCAGCTCCAACTTAAACGATCTTCTGAGGGAGACAGCCATCCTGATGATGGTATCAGTGGGGATGATGATGGTTATACTCACAGGCGGCATTGACCTGTCACTGGGGTCCACCATGGGGCTGGCCGGCATGGTCTGCGCTCTGACCTTAAGAGACCACCGGGAGACGCCTATCTTCGTGATCGTGCTGATCGCCCTGGGAATCGGGCTTATGGCCGGATTGCTCAATGGCTTTATTGTGGCAAAGCTGAGAATCTTTCCGCTGATTGGAACCCTGGGCGTGTGTGATATGCTGCGCGGTCTGGTCTATGTGTTCAGCAAGGGGGCCTGGGTGGGCCAGGGGGACATGACCCAGGAGTTTATGGCCATATCCACAGGCAGGATTCTGGGCATCAACAATCTGGTGTTCATTGCAATGGTGGTGACCATCCTGGGGTATATCTTTCTTCAGTATTTCCGCAGCGGACGGTACATGTATGCAGTGGGCAACAATGAGCTGTCGGCCAAAATCAGCGGCATCAACCCAGTGAAAACCAAGTTCAAGGCCTATGTAATCAATGGTATGATCGCAGGGCTGGCGGGGATGCTCTGGATCTGCAAGTTCGGCAATGCCCAGGGTGAGTCCTGCAGCAGCTATGAGTTAAATGTCATTGCCTCTGTGGTGCTGGGAGGCGTGTTTATCACCGGCGGGTCCGGCAAGGTGGGGGGCGTGGTATTGGGCGTCCTGCTCTTTGGAACATTGAACAACATACTGCCCCTGATCCAGGTGTCATCATTCTGGCAGATGGGTATCAAAGGCTTTGTAATCATTGCTTCTGTTGTGATTAACTCCATCACACAGCAGCATATGGATAAAAAGGCATTGCAGGGGAGGGATTGATATGACAGGAACAGCAAAGGCAAAATCCCATTCCCTGCGGTCCGCGCTGCTGCAATGGGAATCTATGATATTTGTAATCTTCATTATCATAAATATTATCAACATTAATTAACAATATGATGAACAACATGGTGGTATTCATGGATAAGGCGCTGATGGTGTTTACCACCATGATGGTGCTGCTTCTGGGGGAAATCGACATCTCCATTGCCTCCATCATGTGTTTGTCGGGCTGCTGCACGGGGCTGGCCTTTGAGGCGGGGGTTCCCCTTGTGCCGGCTATGGCTATTGGTCTGCTGGTGGGGGCGGCCTGCGGGTTTTTCAACGGAATCCTGCTGGTGGCATTTCCGGATCTGAACTCCACCATTGTGACGCTGGGGAACCAGATTCTGTTCCGGGGAATCGCCTACATGATTCTGGAGGACCGGGCCATCACTTCCATATCCTCCCAGATGTCGTTTCTGGCCTGGAATAAGGTGGCGGGTGTGCCGTTAATACTCATTGTATTTATGGTTGAAACACTGCTGTTTGCATTTGTGATCCACAGAACAAAATTCGGCCGTTCCTTGTATGCCATCGGCAGCAATGCCAAGGCCAGCCGGTTCTCAGGGTTAAAAACCAATCAGATCAAGGTGCTGGTGTTTACACTCAGCGGACTGTGCGCCGGCTTCGCCGGACTGTTCTTAATCTCCAAGCTGGGAAGCGCCAGGGCCAGCATCGCCAAGGGCTACGAGATGGAAGTGATCGCTATGGCCATACTGGGAGGAGTCAGCACAGCAGGGGGACGGGGGAAGGTGCCCGGCGCGGTTCTGGGAGTATTTTCCATTGGATTTCTGCGCTATGGACTTGGAATCGTCAACGTTTCATCACAGATCCTGATGATCATTATCGGGGCCTTGCTGGTGGTTGCGGTGGCAATTCCCAATCTGAGAGGAGTAGTTGCCGATTCCGCCTCCGGAAGGTGGATCAGGCAGCATGTAATACAGAACAAACACAAAGAATAGGAGGAAGGTTTTATGAAGAAACGGGCATTATCAGTGATACTTGGGTTGGCAATGGTGCTGGGTAGCCTGACCGCCTGCGGCGGAGGGCAGAAGGACAGCGGCAGTACGGCGGCAGCTACCACAGCGGCACAGGCAGGGGCGGATGCTGCCACACAGGTGGCGGCAGATGAGGGAACCCAGACGGAGGACGGCAAAAAGAAGGTATATGCCTTTGTATCCAAGACCGCGGCAGACCCCATCTATCTACTGATGTTTGACGGGTACAAGGAAGCCTGCGACAAGCTGGGCGTGGAGGCGGTCTACCGCGGAGCGGACCAGCCCACGGCAGAGAAGGAGATTGAGATTATCACACAGCTGATAGCCCAGGATGTGGACGCCATTACCATAATCGGAGCAGACTTCAACGCCCTTCAGCCCATTCTGAAACAGGCTATGGAACAGGGCATTGCAGTGAACTCCGTGGATACGGCAGTGAATCCGGAGAGCCGTCAGGTCCATGTGGAGCAGTGCAGCATCGATGAGGTGGGACGCGCACAGATGCAGTCCGCCCTGGCAATCTGCGGCGGCCCCGGAAGTTCCGGCAAGATCGGAATCCTCTCCGCCAACCCGGAATCCCAGCTTCACGCCGACTGGTGCAAGGCCATGTTAAAGGAAGTGGAGGAGCATCCCGACGATTATAAGAACATCCAGGTTCTGGACATTGCCTACGGCGATGACCTGCCTGATAAATCCACCAGTGAGGCCCAGGCCATGCTTCAGAACAATCCTGACCTGAAGGCCATCATTTCCCCAACAACAGTGGGTATTCTGGCTGCGGCAAAGGTGATCCAGGACCAGGGCTCTGAGTGTAAGGTGACAGGCGTAGGTCTCCCGTCCGAGATGGCGCCTTACATTGAGAATGGCATCTGCTACGATGCATATCTGTGGAACCCGTTAGACCAGGGCGCTTTGGGCGCATACTCTGCACATGCGCTGGTGATGGGTGAAGCGACCGGCAAGGTAGGGGATATTGTGGACGCAGGAGATTTGGGGAAATTTACCATTGAAGAGTATTATGACGGTGGCACACAGGTACTGTTGGGTGAACCGCTGAGATTTGATAAGGATAATATTGCACAGTGGAAGGATAAATTCTAAGGACAAATTGTATTGGGGAATAGAGGGAAACCGCAGTGCCGGGGTCATAACCGGCACTGCGGTTTTCTTTTCCATATAAAGAAATTTTAAGGAGCGGCATTTTTCTGTTGACATTTTGACAACCGGGATATAGTATGTAAAGTATATAATATATAAAATATATTAATTTGCATTGACAGAATAAGCGAATGAAAGGCAGAACATATCCATGAATACATTAAAAGACACTCTCTGCTATAAGCTGCTGATGATTTTCAGCCTGATAAAAGAGGTATCCAAGAATGATTTCCAAAAACTGGGGATTACCCGGGAAAATTATGCCATGCTGAGATGTGTCTACGAGAATCCCGGTTTGACACAGGCCGAGTTGGCCGATACGGTCAGAAAGGATCGGAATGTCATTAGCAAAAGCATTGATAAGCTGGAGGAGAAGCGGTATATAGAGCGTGTCAGAGGAAAAAGTGACCGCCGCTCTTTTTCTTTATATCTGACAGAAAGCGGCGAAAGGGTTGCCCAGGAATATTGGGCAAGCTTTCTGGCAGGAGAGGAGGAGCGGCTGCAGCGGTTGACCGGGGAGGAGCAGAAGGCTTTTTTTGAAATGCTTAATAAACTGATGGATTGAGTCATAACAGGAGGTAACTAAGATGATAGGAATCGAAGAACACTTTTGTGTAGAAGAGATCAGCGGTAAATCAGCAGCCCTTAATTTTGAACAGGTCAAGCGGCGGTTGGAGAACCTGGGTGAGGAACGGATCAGGGAAATGGACCAGATGGGAATGGAGATTCAGGTGATCTCCTATGGAAATGACAGTCCCCAGGATTTCCCTGTGGAGGAGTCAATCCATTATTGCAGGCTGGCCAATGACTTTCTGCACGCAGCAGTGACAAAACATCCGGATCGCTTGGCCGGGCTGGCGGCCCTGCCGGTGGGAGCACCGGAGGAAGCTGCTGCTGAGTTGAAGCGCTGTGTGGAAGAGCTTGGATTTAAAGGGGCGCAGATCTGCGGCTTCTCCTACAAACAGGATCACAAGCCATTTGACGATGTATTTTACTATCCTATTTATGAGATGGCCAATGAACTGGAGGTACCCATTTATTTCCACCCGGAGCCTATAGCAGACCAGATTAAGGATTATTACTTTGCCGGGAGCTGGAACGGGCAGGTGACGGAAATATTTTCAAAATACGCCTATGGCTGGCATATGGATGTGGGGCTGGCCGTTCTCCGGCTGATTGTTGCCGGTATATTTGAGAAATATCCAAGGCTTAACATCATATCTGGGCACTGGGGGGAATTTGTTCCTGCATTTCTTGAGAGGGCAAGCGGGCTTTTCTCCGGCGTTGATACAGGACTTACAAAAAGTGTGTGGGATACCTACCGGGAACATGTCTATGTGACGCCCAGCGGTATGTTTTCCCATTCCCATGTGAAGTTTGTGAAAGAGGTGGTGGGCATTGACCATATGATCTTTTCCTCTGATTACCCTTACATTTTCAATGGGGAGGGCATGAAGGAGTTCATCAATGAGCTGCCGCTGACAGAGGATGAGAAGGAAAAGTTCTTGAACAGAAATGCGGTAAAGCTGCTGAAGCTATAATAGCGTGAAAGGGGAATAAATATTATGATAGACAGAAAGAGGCTTGGACTTGGCTGTATGGGGATGAACCGGTCGAACGCAGAAGGTTCTGCTGCAACAATTCACGCAGCCCTGGAGGCGGGTATCACACTGTTCAATACAGGTGAATTCTATGGGGCCGGAGAAAGCGAAATCGTGTTGGGCCAGGCCCTTAAGGGAATTCCCAGGGACAGCTATTTTATCTCTGTTAAGTTCGGAGCTCTGCCAGGACCTGGGGGTGGAATCTATGGGCTTGATGTCAATCCTTTTCATGTAAAAGCCCATCTCATATATTCCATGAAGCGTTTAGGGTTGGACTATATTGATCTGTATCAGCCTGCCAGGATGGATGAGTCGGTTCCCGTGGAGGAACTGATGGGAGCCTTAAAGGAGCTGGTGGATGAAGGGTATATAGGCCAGATCGGACTGACACAGATTGATGCCGGGACCTTGAGAAGGGCCAACACGGTTCATCCGGTCCGCACGGTGGAGCTGGAATATTCTCTGGCCGAACGGCGGATTGAACAGGAAATGATGGCTGCTGCCAGGGAATCAGGGGTAAATGTGCTGACCTTTGGAGCCCTTGCCCATGGGCTTCTCAATGAGAGCGCACTGGATGGAAACGTCAGGGTCCATATTCCCACAGGCCTGTTTGCGCCGGAAGCGCTTGCGGAAAACCTGAAATTAGTTAAGGCATTGAAGGCGGTTGCAGATGAAAAAGGGACGACTGTTTCAAGGCTTGCCCTGGCTTGGACATATGCGAAATATCCTTTTGTCTCTACCCTGATTGGGACAACAGATAAAGATCATTTGCAGGATGCTATTAATGCTTTGGAATTGGAGATTACGGAAGAGGATGTTGAGAGGATGGAGGCTGCGTTTCCGGCAGAGGAGGTAAAAGGGGCTGGTATGCGGGATATTGTTTTTAGGGATGGGAGAATTGTGGGTATGTAGGCGCGAATGGTTACGCGGGCGGAGTGCTTAGAGGCATCCGTTCGTGAGAGCCATGGGAGACAGGCGGAACGGCCCAAGGGAACGGGCTCAAAGTTTGGAACGGGGATGGATCTAAAGGGCAAGGGGCACAGAATGGAAGGCACCGGCTTAGTAACCTTCTTGCTGTAGCCGTTCGGTAGCTGGGCGCCTGAAAATCGGCTGGAGAAGAAGCCGATTTTCTCCTCCCATTCTGCGCCCCTTCCCCTTAAGATCCATCGACCGCCCCAAAATATCGCCCATTCCCTTGGGCCGTTCCGCCCGCCTCCCATGGCTCTCACCCACTACGTATTAGAACCGCCCGCTGACGCATCCAGGCGCGAGGGAGAGAAAAAGCGTCGCAGGCTGAAACGCTCCCATTATATGGGGATTTTAGTTCGATGTGTACAGTAATCTTTTCAAAAATAAAGATCAAACAGCTAATCAATATCAATCTGTCCTATGACAGGGTGAAGTAACCATTGATATCAGGCTGTTTGATCTTTATTTTTTAGATATTCTCTATATTG
This sequence comes from uncultured Clostridium sp., assembly GCA_900551225.1. GTDB lineage: Bacteria > Bacillota > Clostridia > Lachnospirales > Lachnospiraceae > Enterocloster. The sequence goes on along the minus strand of URUZ01000050.1, from coordinate 1,680 downwards.
AGAAGCATTCTCATCAAGAAGCAGAGAAAAACATCGGCATTTAGGAAAAACTGTGGCTTACGACATTTTTCCTACCTACTTGCGCCTGGCTGCGTCCCCATCCGCGCCAACCTTCCCATCTACCCCAAATTCAGAAAGAACCACTAATTACTTAGTGCGACAGCCCCTTTTCATGGGCGGATTTCCATCCGGCCCTTAAGCGTCCATTTTCTTGATAATGCTTCTCGCCACGCTGATGCCGTTGGCAGAGGCCTGCTGGAGTCCGCGTGTGACGGACGCTCCGTCACCGATTGCGCGAAGTCCCTTGATGCTGGTCTCGAAGTCGGCGTCCACAACTACTTTGTTGGAGTAGAATTTTACTTCCACGCCGTAGAGCAGAGTCTCGTCGCTGGCGATTCCGGGGGTGACCTTGTCCAGGGCCAGAAGCATCTCCTTGATGTCCGTCATGATGCGGTGGGGGAATACAAGGGATAAATCGCCGGGCACCGCGTCCTTTAAGGTGGGGATCAGGTTGTTGCGGCACAGGCGCTCCTCAGTGGTGCGGCGGCCTCTCTGGAAATCTCCGAAGGTCTGCACCATGATGCGGCCTCCGCAGAGCATGTTGGAGAGCTGGGCGATGTGTTTGCCGTACTCAATTGGCTCGTTGAAGGGCTTGGTGAAATTCTTGCTCACCAGCAGGGCAAAGTTGGTGTTGTGGGTCTTATAATCCTGGGACTTGTAGGCGTGTCCGTTGACAACCGCCAGCCCGTTCTCATAGTATTCGGTGGCCACCTCGCCGGATGGGTTGGTACAGAAGGTGCGCACCTTGTCGTCGAAGGTAGGGGTGTAGTACACCAGCTTGGCCTCGTACAGGTTCTCGTTGAGGAACTTCATGATCTCGTCCCGCACTTCCACACGGACGCCGATGTCCACGGTGCCCACCCGGGTCTCAATGCCATGGCTTCCGCAGATGTGGGAGAACCAGTCGGAGCCTTCGCGGCCGATGGCGGATACGATCTCAGGCGCATAGTAGGTCTCGTCCTTGTTGGTGATCACGCCCTTTACCTGGTCGTTCTCAATGATGATGTCCTTCACCATGGTGTTGAACTCCATGATCACGCCCTGGGCCAGCAGATATTCCTGGAGGCGGGTGTAGATCTTGTAGCCCTCCTCTGTTCCCAGGTGACGGATGGGACACTCGATCAGCTTCAAGTTGGCGTTAATGGCCTTGCGGCGGATCTCTTCTATTTCAAGCTGTTTGTCCACGCCGTACACATTGGTGTCAGCGCCGAACTTTAAGTAAATGTTGTCGGATTCTTTCAGTAACTCCACGGTCTGGTCATAGCCCAGAATCTCCGGGAGATTGCCGCCCACATCAGGGGACAGGGATAATTTGCCGTCGGAAAAAGCTCCGGCCCCGGCAAATCCGGTGGTGATGTTGCAGGGCTTGCAGCCCACACATGTTTTGGTTGTCCGTTTGGGACATACACGTTTCTCGATGGGGCGTCCTTTTTCTACCATCAGGATTTTCATGTCGGGCTTATTGCGGATCAGTTCATATGCACAAAAGATTCCGGAAGGACCGGCTCCGACGATGATTACGTCATAATTTGCAGATGCATTCATAATTAACAGACTCCTTTCAGGTTGCAGTCCTTTGCAGGCGTCACAACGTTTTAAGTCTATCATAGATATATATTC
>URUZ01000049.1 GCA_900551225.1 uncultured Clostridium sp. | reverse complement strand
TTATAATCGTTGTGATTTCCTGGTTTTTTATATTCCGGACTCCAATGGGGCTGCGCATGCGCATGGTTGGAGAGAACCCGGTGGCGGCGGGTACTCTGGGAATCCGCGTGGTGGCATATAAATACTTTGGAACCATGATGTGCGGAGCACTCTGCGGACTTGGTGGAGCCTACCTTTCCATGGGGCAGCTGGACATGTATGTGGACGGAATGACAGCAGGGCGCGGTTACATTGCAATGGTTATCAACGCCTTTGGACATTACAGCCCTCTGGGCGCTGTGGCAGGCAGCATATTCTTCGGATTCTTTGATGCCCTGCAGACCGTATTCCAGAATGCTTTGATACCAAGCCATATCATCATGATGCTTCCTTATATATTGACACTGGCAGTCCTGTCTTTTGGGCTTCGCAATTCGCACTCACCGGCCGGTGTGGGAAAATATCATGACGAATAGAAAAGATGAGAGAAGGAGTAGAATATGATTGGAATAATCGGAGGAACTGGGTTTTATGATGTAGGCCTTCTGGGGGAAGCGTCGGCTGTAGACGTAAGTACAGAGTACGGCGATGTGACATTATTGAAGGGCAGCTACAGGGGAACTGAAATTGCATTTCTGCCAAGGCATGGGCTAAACCATGACAGACTGGCCTATGAGGTAAACCATCACGCCAACATGCTTGCATTTAAACAGCTGGGAGTTAACCGCGTTATAACCACAGTTGCGGCAGGCGGAATTAATGGGATGTTTGAAAGCGGAGACCTTGTACTGATAGACCAGTTTATTAATTTACATACACGCCATTTCACCTATGGGAAATATTCCCTGGATATGACAGAGCCTTATTGCAGCGAATTGCGCGGTATTTTCATGGACCAGGCTCAGAAACTAGGGTATAAAATACATCCTCAGGGTACCTACATGTCGGTGGATGGACCAAGATATGAGACGAAGGCGGAGATTCTGGCTTACCGCATGATGGGGGCGGATGTTGTGGGAATGACCAATGCGCCGGAGGCAGCGCTTGCCCGTGAGCTGGGAATCTGCTATGCAGCAGTTGTCATTGTTACCAATAAGGCAGCCGGCATATCTGCGGATGAGCCGGATCTGAAGACACACAGTGAGGCGGTAAAGAAGAATACGGCAAAGCTTCAGAGCCTGTTGTGTTCTGTGGCAGCAGCGGTACCGGAAGAACATCATTGCCGCTGCCGGGAGTTATATGACCGCGCAAAGCGTGCACGCGCCCATTGAAACAGATGAAACCACAATTGAAAGGATATATGAATATGGAAAGATTAATAACTTCAGATGATAAGGAACTGATCCGTGAAATTTTATCTAAAATGGATTACACAGCAGCCCTGTCTCCCTTTGTGACAAGTGAAACCGTAAAACAGGCATGTGTGGACACAAAAAGATATGGCTTTGCAACGGTTGATGTCTATCCCACCTGGGTTGCACTGGCCAGCAGGGAAATGAAAGGCTCCACCCAGGGGATTTTGGTTACGATTGGTTTTCCTCATGGATCTACCGTAACAGAAGCAAAGGTTGCGGAGGCAAGAAAATGTCTGGAGGACGGGGCCACGGAGCTCGATATGGTCATTAATATAGCCAGAATGCTGGAGGGGGATGAGGCGTATGTTAAGGCGGATATCGCACAGGTAGTATCTTGTGCGGCAGAATACGGACGCGGGGTCAAGGTTATTCTGGAGGTGGGCTATCTCACCGACGCGCAGAAGATAAGAGCAGCTGAGCTGGCGGTGGAAGCAGGAGCCGAATATGTTAAGACCTGCACGGGCTTTGGTCCGGGCAAAGCGTCTGTTCATGAAATAACCCTTCTGAAATCTGTGGTGGGAGACCGGGCGAAAGTAAAGGCCAGCGGAGGCATCGCAAGCCTGGAAGATCAGCTGGCATTTATCCGGTGCGGTGCAAGCCGTGTGTCGGGCCGTGAGAATATTCTGGAGCAGTTAAGAGAGATTGGTTACGGAGAAGCTTATGACGAACAGTAAACTGCCTGTTATCATTGATACAGACCCTGGAATTGATGATGCAGGCGCGATCCTGTGGGTTTTATCCAGCAGGAAATTAGACGTAAAGGCCCTTACCATTGTGAATGGCAATGTGGGCTTAGATGCCTGTATAACCAATGCCCTTCGGATATTGGATATTGCGGGACGTACGGACATACCGGTTTTCCGCGGTGCATACCGTCCCATATTAAAAAAAGTAATGGATGCCTCCTGGATACACGGTAAAGATGGCCTGGGAGATGCAGGCTTGCCTGTGCCTGCGTGCAGGGAAACTCCCGGCTATGCCCCGGCAGAGATGGCACGTATCATAAGGGGATCAGAGGAGCCGGTGACGATTCTGGCCCTTGCTCCGCTGACCAATGTTGCCCTGGCGATCCTGCTGGACCCAGAGCTTAAAAAGAATGTGAAACAAATACTGTTTATGGGCGGCGCGGTCAATGTAATAGGCAATGACACTCCGGTAGCCAGCTTTAATGCCGCCGCAGACCCTGAGGCAGCCTACATAGTCTATCACTCGGGTATTCCTGTGGTTCAGCTGGGTCTGGATATCTGCGACAAGTTTACAGAGACAGAAGCGGATTTTGAACGTCTGCGCGATGAAGGCGGGAAAATAGGAGAATATTTGTATACCATGACTCAGGCCTGGAGAGAGCGTTTTGCCACGCAGGAACCATCACGCTGGTATAAGACAAGAGTCAACGGAATCGGGATGAATGATGTGGCAGCAGCGGCGTATCTCATAAATCCGGGCTGGTTTGTATGTGAAGATGTGGCCGCAGACATAGAGCTTACCGGCAGTCTCAGCGCAGGGCAGACAGTAGTGGATTTCCGGGGATGGTGGAATAGGGAGCCAAATGTAAAATTTGCTTATGAAGTGGATGGTGAGGCAGCAGTAAGGCAATGGGTGCAGGATTTAATATCTCACTACAAGGAGTAGCAATATGGTTGTTTATATAGGAAATGATCACGGGGGATACGCATTAAAGCGTATTCTTGTAGAAAGAATAAAAGAAATGAAAATTGAATACGTGGATGTGGGGTCAGACTCTGAGCAAATTGTGAGGTATCCTTATTTTGCTGCAAAGGTAGCTGCTGCGGTGGCTGAGAAAAAGGCGGACAGGGGAATATTGATCTGTTCTACCGGTATCGGAATGAGTATTATGGCTAACCGTTTTAAAGGTGTAAGAGCAGCACTTTGTACAGACCCCTATATGGCAAAGATGACAAGGCGTCATAATGACTCAAACCTGCTGTGCCTTGGAGGTAAGATAACAGGAGAATTGGAAGCCCTGGACATCATGGAAACATGGCTGAATTCGACATATGAGGGAGGGCGGCACAACATCTCTCTGGGATTGATTGCAGAGGCAGAACAGGGGCTGTGCCGGGATGGATTACCTGAATATGAAATTCTGTTTTCGGATGCTGCAAAATAGGAAGGCATACTTTAGGAGGTAACAAGTGAAAACCGCAGTGACAATTGCAGGCGCAAATGCGAAAGATTCGGCTTTTGTAGTATGGAGAGGGTTCAGGGAATCTATTAAAAAAGCAGCAGAATACGGATATGACGGGGTTGAACTGGCATTAAAAGGGGCAGATGAACTTGAAGCAGGGGATCTGAGCCGGTGGCTGAAGGAATTTCATATGGAAGTAAGCTGCATTACCACAGGACAGGTATTTGCGGACCGCGGCCTGTATTTTACACACCCGGACCGGGAGATGCGCAGAAGGACAATCGAGGTTTTTTTTGATTTGATTGATTTGGCCGGCGAGTTCGGCGGAATTGTGAATGCCGGAAGGAGCAGAGGGTTTGTGGGACCGGATCAGACCAGGGAGGAAACAGAAAAGCTGTTTGTGGATACCATGCAGATTCTGTGTGATAAGGCAGCTGCCAGGCAGGTAAATCTGCTGATCGAACCGGTTAACCGTTATGAGTTGAATTTTGTCAACAACCTGAATGAGGGTGCGGCTATTCTGGAAAAAGTTGGAAGAGGAAACTGTGGGATTCATGCCGATGTATTTCATATGAATATTGAGGATGACCGGATAGGGGAAAGCCTGGTCCGCAATGGCAGATGGGTCCGCTATATCCACTTTGCAGATTCCAACCGGCTGGCGCCCGGCTTGGGGCATCTGGACTTCCATGAGGTGATGGGAGCTCTGAAATCCATCCGTTATGACAGCTGGGTTTCCATGGAGATACTTCCGGGCGGCGATCCGGATCAGATGGCCAGACAGGCAATAGACTATATCAGGCCTTTGGTTACGAAGTACAATCGTGAGATGGGGGAAGGGATTAGTAATGAATACAGATAGAAAGAGAGAATTGGATGCAATGTGCCTTCAATTTCGTAATGACATCATTGATGTACTGTACAGCATACAAACAGGTCATCCCGGAGGCTCGCTGTCGTGTACGGAGATTTTGACAGTTTTGTATTTTGAAATGATGAATCTGTGCCCTGGAAATCCTGAATGGGACAAAAGAGATCGTCTGATTCTCAGCAAAGGCCATGCTGCGCCGATGCTTTACAGAATCCTGGCTGAACTGGGATATTTTCCAATAGAAGATTTGAAAAATCTGCGGCAGGCAGGGGCTCATTTACAGGGACATCCATGCGTACATAAAACACCTGGCATTGAGCTTTCCACCGGCCCGCTGGGATTGGGGCTGGGGGCAGGAATAGGAATGGCGCTGGGAGAGCGGTTAAAATGCAGTGATGCATATATATATGTAGTGTTGGGGGATGGAGAGATTCAGGAGGGTGCTGTCTGGGAGGCAGCCCTGGCAGGTAACAAATTCAAAACTGCCAACTGCATTGCGATTCTGGACAATAACGGAGTCCAATTAGATGGCACAAATGAGGAGATCATGCCCATGGAAGATATAGGGGCAAAGTGGGAAGCTTTTGGTTGGAATGTGATTCACTGTGACGGACATGATGTGATGGAAATAGAATGTGCAGTTACACTGGCAAAGGGTATGAAAGAGCGCCCATCCATCATTATCTGCAAAACCATAAAAGGGAAGGGCATATCCTTTATGGAAGGAGAGAGTGCGTGGCATGGAAAGGCCATTGGGGAGGAAGATTATAAAAAGGCCAAGGCTGAGTTGGGAGGTGCTGTCAGATGAGTGGAAAGATAGCGATTCGCGATGCCTATGGAAACGCATTAAAACAACTTGGGGCTGCTAATGAAAAAGTAGTGGTTCTTGAGGCGGATGTGGGTTCTTCCACCAAGTCCATATTGTTTGGGGAAACATATCCCAGGCGCTATTTTAATACAGGTATCAGTGAATTAAACATGGTTAATATGTCTGCGGGCCTGGCGCTGGAGGGGTTTATCCCATATGTAAATACATTTGCCGCTTTTATGGCAACCAGGTCCCTTGATCCCATAGTATCGCTGATTGGGTATGATCGTTTAAATGTACGGCTGTGCGGAACGTATTGCGGCCTTTCGGACTCCTATGACGGGGCCAGCCATCAGGCAATAACTGATATGGCAGCAATGCGTGCAATTCCTGGAATGACAGTTATCAGTGTCTCAGATGCAGTGGAAACCCAAAAGGCGGTCATGGCCCTGGCTGATTTTGAAGGCCCGGCTTATCTCAGGCTGTCCAGAGCAGCGGCTCCGGTTATTTATGATGAGTCCCTTCCTTTTGAAATTGGAAAAGGCATTATGTTGAGAGAAGGTACTGACATAACAATTATTGCGACAGGGACAGTCCTTCACAGGGCACTGGCAGCGGCAGAACTTCTGGAAAAGGAAGGCATACATGCAGCGGTGGTGGACATGCATACGGTCTCGCCCATTGACAGAGAGTTAGTCGTAGCTTGTGCCCAAAAGACCAGGGCAATACTTACAGTGGAAGAACACTCTGTCCATGGAGGGCTGGGAAGCGCAGTGGCTGAGGTGACCGCTGAGGAGTATCCGGTGCCTGTTTCTATATTAGGAGCAACCGGATATGCAGAATCAGGTGATATTGAACAGTTGATGGAGATGTATGGATATTCTTTGGAGAACATTACCGGCCGCGTCCGGGACCTGATGAAGAAAAAGGAGTATCGTACATGACTCTTGGGTCAGAAAAAAAGGAACCCTATCTGCGGCAGAACATATCCCGCAGATAGGGTTCCTTCTATAAGTTCTTACATTTCAGCCGCAGCGCCAACGCCAACGCCGTCGCCTGCTGATTCCTCAGGATGATAGACAACCACAGGATTCTCCGGCCGCCACCATTTTAACAGGTAGGCTGCGACAAACATGAGAGCAACACCGCCCATAATGACCCAGGTGACGATTCCGGCTCCCAGCATGCCCATCTGTGCGATGATGATGGGAGGTACCACCTGGAGCCCCACAATAATGGGACGGTTGAACAGATCGGAAATGCCGGAGTCTTCGATTCCTCTGGATTTCAGATCCGGGTCCACGACGCGCTGGAGAAGCACCCCCGTTGCTGCAACTCCGGTCGCGTGGCCCCACACCATCATGTTGCGCTCAAACCAGTCGTAGGGAGAACTCTTGGCACCCACTGCCATAAACCAAATCCAGGTAACCAGGAAGCCCGCCGCACATACAACCAGTAGCGGAATGGCGTATTGAACAACCAGCGCGATCTTTACGGAACCCACGCCTGAGATGATCAGGAAATCCGTGGCTGTGCCGCTGATACGGCTGATGGTACTTCTGTCAATATATTTGCTGGCGCCGGTGCGGTTTAAGATGCCCTGGGCGATGAAGCCGAAGAGCAGCGCCATACAGAAAGCGGGAATTTCCGCCGGAATCAGTGTCTTTAAATACTCGCAGAGGTAATATCCGCAGAGAGAAGGAACCAGCACAATGGCCAGATGGAAGGCCATGGGGTCCAAACAGATGCTGGAGATGGTGATCTTGCCGCCGTTTTTCTGCTTCTCAGGGGGAACCAGGCCGGTGCGCAGTTCGCTGGGGAGATTCTTGGGGTCGGTCACATAGTGGGTATAGCCTTTTCTGGTGCCCCAGTTGATGATCGCGATGCCGCCGATGATTCCGCCCACGATACCCACAGTTGCGGTGGTCATGGCCAGATCAGTAGCTTCCGCCCAGCCCAGATTGGCGAAGGTGGAACCAACCGCAGCGGCTGTTCCGTGGCCGCCGTAGAATCCGGTTGCCATCATCAGGCCAAAACCGGGATGGAGGTCAAAGAAACGGTTCAGCACGTAGATTCCCAGCAGCATGCCAACACCGTACTGCAATACTGCGATGCCTGTAATATTGAAGAACATGCCTCCGATTGCCTTACCGGTCATCTGTCCCTTGGCAGGCTTGTCGCCGATGGGCATTGCCGCGAAGATCAGGACGATCAGCACGCTGGCGTATGTACCCAGGCTGCCGGAGAATGGGATCAGGCCAAGGCCGTTGGGGCCGAATGCCAGCGCCAGGAATCCCGCGATTAGGGAAGGGGGAATCAGAAGCTTCTGGAATATCTTAAGGTTAGCCCTCAAAATCTGTCCGACCAGCAGAAGCGCTGCCATCAGACATACATCAGTAAATACAGTCCACAGTGTCATATTACTACCTCCTTCAGGTTTTTACACACGAGCGCCCAGAGTTTCCGCATCATAGCAGAATCTCTGAGCGCCGTTGCCCGTCTGTTTAAATGATTCATTTTTTGCAAATTATAAACGCATTTTTGGTAAATGTCAATAGGTTTTACAATAAAAATATTGTTGACAGCACAACTTTTTCGTTGTGAACCATTTTTTTCTAAACATATATAGAAAAGAAAATAGGAAGAAACTGGGGCAAGTATACCACTTTCTACTAAGGAGGACGTATCAAATGTCAAACAATGGCCATATAGACAGAGGTGGTAAACAGCGCTCCATTTCAACCAAAATCAGCATCAGCCTGATCGGAATACTGCTGCCCGCGCTGATCCTGCTCATTGCCGTATCCTGCATGACAGCTGCAGGTTCCATTACCAGCCTTAACAAAAAGCTGCTGAAATCCCAGGCAGACCGGGCTGTGGCAATTGTGGACGGATTTTTCTCCAGCAAGCTGGCTGCCGTCAGCATGTATCAGGAGGACGCTGAGCTGCAGGATTTCTTCATGGCGGTAAAAAGCCCTGAGCAGATTGCAGATTATGAAAATACGGGAATCATCATCGCTGACCTGGCCTCTGCCCTGGAGCGGATGTCCGCAGAGAACGTACAGCAGACCTGGATCGCCAGCATGGAGACCGACACTTACCTGTTGTCCACAGGTGAGACAGTTGCCGCGGATCTGAATTCCATGGACTGGGTGCCAACCGTATACACGGAGAAACAGGCCATGGTCACTGATCCATTTCTGGACCCCGCCAGCGGAGAAATCATTGTCTCAATCGTCACCCCTGTTATGTCCAGGGACGGCTCACAGGTCCTGGGCATAATGGGAATGGATATTTACATGGAGAAACTGGCTGAGACCCTGGACAAAATACATATCGGCAACGAGGGCTTCCTGGAGCTCAATTCCCTGAATAACGATTATATTTACAGCAATGATCCAACTGCTATCGGCAAAAATGTAAACAGCCTCAACATTTCCGATGACTATAAAACCAAGATAACCAGCAATTATGAGGGCACGCTGAATTTCCAATACGGCGGAATTGATTATACCGCCCTAACCCAGATGAGCGATGTCACCGGCTGGCTGACCATTGCCACCCTGCCCATCAATGAGATCAACTCCACCCGCAACCAGATGGTGGGAACCATGGCAGGGATCTCTGTCGTAATCCTGCTCATTATAAGCGCTGCCGTTGTGGGGTTGATTCACAGGTCTTTAAAGCCTCTGGCTGAGATCAGCAGAACCGTGGAAGAATTCGCAGGCGGCCGCCTGAATGTGGATGTGCAGGTGAAAACAGACGATGAAATCGGCAGGCTGGCCGCAAGTGTCCAGCTGGCCATTCGGAATCTGAAAGCCATCATCGGCGACATTACTCAGATTCTTCTGGAACTGTCCGATGGGAATCTGGATGTGCCTGTCTCCGAGAATTATGTGGGGGACTTCTCCCCCATCCGCACATCCCTTGAAGGGATCATCCGCTCATTGAACCTTACCATGGGCCAGATCAGCCAGTCCTCCGAGCAGGTGTCCTCCGGAGCGGACCAGGTGGCCTCAGGCGCCCAGGCCCTGTCCCAGGGAGCCGCTGAGCAGGCCTCCTCCATCGAGGAACTTCTGGCCACCATCACCGAGATTTCCCTGCAGGTGGAGCGCAGCGCGGCCAATGCCGAGCAGGCCAGCCATAATGCAGCCAGCGTAGCGGAGGAGGCCAATGTGAGCAGCCGGAGAATGCAGGAAATGCTGGACGCCATGTCCGATATCAGCGCCAGCGCCGGTGAGATCGGGGACATCATCAAGGCTATTGAGGAGATTGCATTCCAGACCAATATCCTGGCAGTAAACGCTGCTGTGGAGGCCGCCCATGCGGGCACAGCCGGTAAGGGCTTCGCCGTAGTGGCCGATGAGATCCGCAGCCTGGCCGGCAAATCTGCGGCTTCGGCCAAGACTACCGCAGCGTTGATCGAGCGCTCCCTGGAGGCAGTGAAGAACGGCACAAAGATCGCGGATGAGACGGCACAGTCCCTTGAATCCGTGGTACGCGGGGTACAGGACGCCTCTGCTGCCATTCAGACCATCACCGCGGCATCCAGACAGCAGTCCAGCTCCATCCGCCAGGTTACCCATGGTATCGATCAGATCTCCGGCGTGGTGCAGACCAATTCCGCCACGGCTGAGGAGAGCGCCGCAGCCAGCGAAGAGCTGTCCGGCCAGTCTCAGTTATTGAAAATCATGGTTGACAGATTCAGGCTGGCAGACATTACGCCAGATGATCCGGACCAGAATACTTAATGCTAGGAGAACCCCTCTGCAAACACCTTTATGGTATTTGCAGAGGGGTTCTATTATCCTGCTCAATCTTCTTTTTTAAGAATAAAACGCTCTTCAAACACATTGGCAGGTACGGGCCTGCTGAAATAATAGCCCTGTATCAGCTCTATGCCCATATCCTTCACCGCATCGTACTCTTCCTGGGTTTCTACCCCCTCCAGACAGACTGTCTTGCCCACATTGTGGCACAGCTGGGCGATGGAGCGGATAAATGCCGCGTTGAACCTGTCTGAGGTGATGCCCTTCACAAATCCCTGATCCACCTTCACAACGGCCACAGGCACGTTTTTCAGGGAATAGAGGGAAGAATAACCGGTCCCAAAATCATCCATGGCGATGCGCAGGCCGAATTGCTGCATTTCCTCCAGCCTCCCCCGCACCGCTTCATCCTCCTTCATCAGGTAGGTCTCCGTCAGCTCCAGAGTCACATTTTCCGGCGGCACCGCCAGCTCCTCTAAAGTGCTGCGGATATAAGCTCCCACATCCCCCTCCTGGAGCTGCAGATAGGACAGGTTGATGCTCACATGGAAATCCGGCCGGATCTTCTGCCACCGGCTGCACTGGGCTGCTGCATGGTAGAAGATCCAGGCTCCCAGCGGTATGATCAGTCCGCTCTGTTCCAAGATGGGGATGAACTCCGCCGGGGAGACATTCCCGTATTTGGCACAGCTCCAGCGGGCCAGGGCCTCCGCCCCATACAGTTCCCCGGTCAAGGTGTTCACCACCGGCTGGTAATGGATGGAAAATCCCGCAAATCCCCGGTCAATACTCTCCCGCAGCAGTTCCGCTATCTCCAGGGGCCGCTTCTTCTCCTTTAGAAGATCGCTGGAGAATACGGTGGCCTTGTTCTTGCCCATTCGCTTGGAATGTTCCAGAGAGTAATTCGCATATTTCAGCAGATCCAGGTAATTGTCTGCATCCTGGGGATAAAATGCACAGCCCGCCGATATGGTGCAGAAATATTTCCTGCCGTTATACTCCTGCTGCCGGTCAAACTGGTGCTGTATTCGCGCGAATATGGACTGAACCCCCGCCTCATCTCCATTGGCCATCAAAATACCGAACTCATCCCCGTCAAGGCGGTATATCCTGGCGTTCTGAGGAAGCAGGGACGCGATTTTCTGCCCGGTCATGCGCAGCACCTCATCACCGAAGGAACGGTCATAGAGGTCGTTGACATTTTTAAATGCATCCATGTCCAGAATCATGATCCCCATACCGCCGCTCTTCTCATCCATCATATATTTCTTGATGGTACCCTCAAACTCGTAACGGTTGTACAGACCAGTCATATGGTCAATCTGGTTCTTCTTGCCCAGGTTGGTAATCATACCGGCGAACAGTCCCGGTTCCCCATCAGAGCCCCGGATCATTTTCCCACGGCAGCGCAGCCAGATCCAATTGCCCGCCGCATTCCTGGCCCGGTACTCGATATTGTGATACTCAGCCCGCCCGTCGGCTATCTCCTGGTTGCTCTCCAGGAAACTTTTCTCATCATCAGGATGGATAATCTGCCCCCAGAATGCAGCCGCATTGTCCACAACCAGGCCAGGAAGCCCGAATTCATCTACCATCTCCTGGGGATACCGGAACACCCCTGTCTTCATATTGCCAATGAATACATAGTCGTCAGTGCTGGCTACCAATGCCTCATAGAGATGGTCCTTATCATAGTCTAACTCGACCCCCTCGCCCAGCTGCTTTCCATACTCCTCCAACCGCGCCCTGGCGCGCCTGATATGATAGCTGCGCTTCTGGATATACATCTGCTCATCCGCCCTGGCGATAATCTCTGACACGCTGTACCGGTCCCCTGGATATACCTCCGTCAGCCCATAGCAGAAGGATGTCTCAAAGAAGCAGAAGGCCTTCTCCCGTCCGGCCTCCACCTGTGCCAGGATCTCCCGCATTCTGCGGTCCGCATTGGCCAGGGTCTCACCGTAGAACACCACCACGAACTCATCCCCGCTGAGGCGGAAGATAAAGTCCTGGAAGCCCAGGTTCTCCTTGACGGCAGACGCCACATACTGGATCAGGCGGTCTCCCTGGCTGTGGCCATAGCAGTCATTGGTGCTCTTCAGCTCATTGATGTCGTAAAGGGCCGCCACCAGGGGCTTGTGTTCGCATCTGGCGCGCTCCACCACGGTCTTTATCATGGCCTTGCCCGCCCGCCGGTTCATCATACAGGTCAGCTCATCCATACTGGCCTTTTGGGATAGCTGGCTGTATTCCGTCACATCAATGGAGTTCTGTATATAATACTCCCGCCCGTTCCACTGGAGCAGACAGTCAAAATTCTTGAAAACCCGGCCCGTCCGCGTATTTATCTCATCCCAGATGCAGCGTTTCTCCCCGCTCATGTTCCGCAGGCATTCGATCCGGCAGAAACTGCATCTGCCTTCCATCCCTTTCTGCAGAACCTCCCAGCACAGCTTCCCCTCCGGTGCCTCGATTCCAAAGGTCTTCTTCATGGTATCATTCATAAATACGATGCGGTCTGTCTGCGCATCGGTAATATAGAGGTTGGTGTTCACCAAATCCATGGCCGACATAAAGAATTTACTGTCAAATACCGCCGCCCTCTTTTCCATTTCTTCCACCTCCTCTCACCACTCTGTCCATTCCATCTCATTATATTATGCTCTTCCAAATATTGCAAATTAAGTTTGAAGAGAATTACAAAACGCTCCGCCCATTCACTTAAAATTGTGACAGGCGAAGCGTTGCTTTTTCTTTATTCCCGGGCAAACTGGCTGTTATAGATCTCAGCATAGAACCCATTTTTTTCCAGTAGTTCCTGGTGGCGTCCCTGCTCCACAATCCGGCCCGCTTTCATCACCAGAATCACGTCCGCCTCCCGGATAGTTGACAGCCTGTGAGCCACAATAAAGCTGGTGCGCCCCTCCATCATCCTGGCAAAGGCCTTCTGGATACGGATCTCGGTGCGGGTGTCAATGGAGGAGGTGGCCTCATCCAGGATCAGCATGGGAGGAAGGCAGAGCATCACCCTGGCAATGCACAGCAGCTGTTTCTGCCCCTGGGACAGATTGCCGCCGTCCTCCCCAATGGGCGTATCATAGCCCTGGGGCATGCGCATGATGAAGCTGTGGGCATGGGCATGTCTGGCTGCCTCCACAATCTCCTCCTCAGAGGCCTCCGGCCTGCCGTAGGCAATGTTCTCCCGGATGGTTCCCGACTTCAGCCATGTCTCCTGGAGCACCATGCCGTAGTTGGTGCGCAGGCTCTTCCTGGTGACCTGGCGTATATCCTGGCTGTCCACGCTGATGGTTCCCTGATCCACGTCATAGAAGCGCATCAGCAGATTGATTACTGTTGTTTTCCCACAGCCTGTGGGCCCCACAATGGCAATGCGCTGTCCAGGCTTTACGCTCAGATTCAGGTCTTCAATCAGCTTCACCTGTGGATTGTAGGAGAAACTGACCTGGCTCAGCTCCACCGCTCCCTTTACATCCGCAAGCTCACGGACCTCTGGGCCTTCCGGTGGGATCGGTTCCTGGTCAATCAGCTCAAACACTCTGGCAGCTGAGGCCAGTGCATTCTGCAGCTCCGTCACCACGCCCGAGATCTCATTAAAGGGCTTGGTATACTGGTTGGCATAGCTTAAGAAACTGGTGAGCTGGCCCACGGTCAGCAGACCGCGGATCACACTGTAAGCTCCGGTGATTCCCACCGCAGCATACACCATGCTGTTGACAAAACGGGTAGCCGGGTTGGTGATGGAGCTGAAAAATGTAGCCCTGAGGCTGTAGCCTGCCAGGCGTTTATTGATCTCGTCAAAGGTGCGCTGGGCCTTTTCCTGGTAGCCAAAGGCCTGAACCACCTTCATATTCCCCAGCATCTCGTCGGTCAGGGCAGTCAGCTCCCCTCTTGTCTCCGACTGATGCCTGAACATGATATATGTTTTCTTGGCAATGAAGCTGGCCACAAAGAGGGATACGGGCGTCAGTCCCACCACCACCACGGCGATCCACGGATTGATGGAGAACATGAACAGCAGGGTGCCCAGGATGGTGAGAACGCCGGTGAACAGCTGGGTAAAGCCCATCAGCAGCCCCTCTGAGAACTGGTCAATGTCCGCAATGATCCGGCTGATCATATCCCCGGACGGATGGGAGTCAAGATAGCTGAGGGGAAGGACTTCCAGATGGTTAAATGCTCTTGTCCTGATATCCTTGACCACCCGGTAGGTGATGGTGTTGTTGATATGATTCATCAGCCACTGGGCCAGAGCGGTAAATCCCACCAGGATCAAAATCTTTCTGAGAATGATCCACAGCCCGGGAAAGTCCACCTTCCCCGCCGCCACAATCCGGTCCACAGCCTGGCCCGTGAGAATGGGCACATACAGGGTCAGGGCCACGGTGGCCAATGCCAGAAGGAGGGAACACAGCACCCCCAGGCGGTACTGGGAGATGCAGGACAATATCCGCATCAGAGTCTCCCTGCTCTGGTTCTTAGAACGGTTACTGCTCATCGCGCTCCACCTCCTCCTTTGACAGCTGGGACAGACAGATCTCCCTGTAAACTTCACATTCCCGCAGCAGCTCCCTGTGGGTTCCTTGGCCTGCCATCTGCCCGTCGTCCAGCACCAGAATCTGGTCCGCCTGTTTGATGGACGCCGCTCTCTGGGATACAATCAAAACAGTCATATCCGTGGTATTTCTCCTGATGGCCGACCGCAGCCTGGCGTCCGTTGCAAAGTCCAGAGCCGAGGCGCTGTCATCCAGAATCAGGATTCTGGGCCTGCGCACCAGGGCGCGGGCAATGGTCAGACGCTGCCGCTGTCCGCCGGACAGGTTCTGGCCGCCCTGGGATATGGGCAGCTCCAGCCCCTGGTCCTTGCTGTCCACAAATTCTCTGGCCTGGGCAGTGTCCAGGGCGCGGTAGATCTCCTCATCCGTGGCATCCTCCCTGCCCCATCTCATGTTGTCCCGCAGCGTTCCCTTAAACAGCACCGCCCGCTGGGGCACCATGCCGATCTTTTGCCGCAGCGCCTTGGTGCTGTAGTCCTTCACATCCGTTCCGTCCACCAGCACCTGGCCGCCCGCCGCCTCATAGAAACGGGGTATCAGGTTCACAAGCGTGGACTTACCGGAGCCGGTGCCGCCTATGATGCCTATGGTCTGCCCGGCAAAAGCCTTAAAGGAGATGCCGGAGAGGGCCGGCGCCTTGGCTCCCGCGTACACAAAATCCATGTTTTTAAACTCCACTGCAGGGATATCCTGGGATGCTTCCATCCTGTTTTTCAGGTTACTCTCCTTCGATGGCCCTTCCGCCAGGCGCTCAGTCAAAGTCCCCTCCGCCAGGCGCTCAGCCAGGGTCCCCTCCGCCAGGCTGCTCTTCACCTGGAAGATGCCGTCCACGCGGTTCATGCAGGCCATGGCCTTGGAGATCAGGATGATCAGGTTGGCCATTTTGATCAGCTCCACCAGAATCTGGGACATATAGTTGACCAGCGCAATCACTTTTCCCTGGGAAATGACGCCTGCGTCTACCTGACGTCCGCCCACCCACACCACAGCCACAACAGCCAGGTTGATAATCACATAGGTCACTGGGTTTAACAGAGCGGAGATCTTGCCCACAAACACCTGAAGCCGCACCAGCTGGTCATTTTCCGCCTCAAATGTCACGGTTTCATTCTTCTGCCGGTTAAATGCCCGGATCACCCGGACTCCCAGCAGGTTCTCCCTGGTGGTCAGCAGCACCCGGTCCAGCTGTCTCTGTACCTTTTTATAGAGGGGCATGCTGATCAGCAGGATGCCGAACACCACGATGCACAGCACCGGGATGGTCACTGCGAACACCAGGGCGCTCCTGACATCCACTGTGAAAGCCATGATCATGGCTCCAAACACCACAAAGGGGGACCGCAGCAGCAGGCGCAGGGCCATGTTGACGCCGTTCTGCACCTGGTTGATATCACTGGTCATGCGGGTGATCAGCGTGGACGTACCCACAGTGTCGATCTCCGTGTAGGACAGCGCCCCAATGTGTGCAAACAGGTCGCTGCGCAGTCCGGTTCCCATACCCACAGAAGCCTTGGCCGCAAAATACTGGGCCGTCAGGGAGCAGGCCAGGCCCACCAGGCCCAGAACCGCCAGCAGGCCGCCCATTCTCAGCACATATCCCACGTCCCGGTTGGCGATTCCGGTATCCACCATCTTCGCCACCACAAGCGGCACCAGCAGCTCAAAACTGGCTTCCAGCATCTTAAACAGGGGCCCCAGGATACTCTCTTTCTTGTAATCTTTTAAATAACTCAGCAAACGTTTCATCTCATCCTCCGGATTCCTGATGATTCCTTGTATTTTTACATTCCGTCTGGTATTATAGCATAGAGTAAACCATATTAAAAATATTAGTTTCGTATAGATGACATATGATAATCATATAGGAGGTCTCCATGAACTTAAAGCAGATGGAATATTTCACCACCATTGTGAGGGAAGGCAGTATCTCAGGAGCCGCCCGGGTGCTGCACATCTCACAGCCCCCTTTGAGCGCGCAGATGCGGCTGCTGGAGGAGGAGCTCCGGACCAGCCTCTTTGAACGCGGCGCCCGTTCCATCCAGCTGACAGAGGCCGGGCGCCTGTTCTTCGAACGGTCCCAGGCCATCCTGGACATGACGGATGCCGCCAAAAAGGATCTGGAACAGCTGGGACAGGGGCTTTTAGGCACCCTGCGGCTGGGCATGATCTCCTCTGTGGAAACCCAGGGCATCATTGCCAGTATTGCCGCTTTCAGGCGCCAGTATCCCAACGCGGCCTTCCGCATATATGAGGGCAATACCTACCAGCTGCTGGACAAACTGTCCACCGGACAGATCGAGGCGGCTATTGTGCGCACTCCTTTTCCCGAGGAATCCTATGACTGCCGCTACCTGGCCAGGGAACCCATGATGGCTGTAGGCAGCACGGAATTCTTCACAGGGATGCAGGGCAGCCGGATCCCCCTTACGGAGCTGTCGGAAAACCCGCTGATTATCTACCGCCGCTGGGAGAGCGTGCTGGAACGCCTGTTTTCCCACGCACAGCCCCATTACCTGTGCGTCAACGACGATGCACGCACCAGCCTGATGTGGGCTGCCGCCGGAGCCGGCGTGGCCATTCTCCCCGCCTCCATCATGGAGGGCCGCCCGGCAGACAGCCTGGAGGTAAAGACCATATCCCATGCCGCCTTCTCCAGCACCATCACCCTGGTGAAACAAAAAAATGCCGGCCTCTCACCGCTGGGCCAGCATTTTTATCAGTATTTATCTGTGTAGGACCACTCCTCAGAAAATATCTTTGTAGGACCGCTCCTCAGAAAACATTTTCCAGTAGTAATTGATCTCCGCCCCAAAGAACAGCACGCAGATACACCCATACAGCCACAGCATCAACAGCACGATGGCTGTCAGGCTTCCATACATATAGGAGTAATTATTACCCCCGAAGTGCCGGAAATACAGGGAAAACGCCATGGAGAACAGTATCCACCCCGCTGTGGAGAACAGGGCGCCGGGCAGCTGGGCTTTCAGCTTCAGCTTCCGGTCCGGCACATAGGTGTAGATGCCCGCAAATCCCATCATAAAAAAGGTCAGGGCCAGCAGTGTCCTGAAGCTGATGATGTGCCTGGTGAATTCAGCGATGACGGGAAACCTGTGGAGGAAGAACTCCTGGATGGTGGTGCCGAACACCAAAAGACCCAGGGAAATGACGCACACCAGAATGAATACAATGGTGTATCCCGCGCAGATCAGACGTTTGATGATATACCAGCGCTTCTCAGTCTTTCCCTGGACCCGGTTCAGGCCCTTGGCAATGCTCATCATGCCTCTGGAGGATGACCACAGCGCAGTCACCGCGGTAACTGAAATCATGGTGGCCGGCGACTTTAAAGACAGGTCGTTGATCACGCGGAAGGCCATGGACTTGTATCCCACCGGCACCAGGGCCAGTATCACCTCCATCATCTCACCCTGGCTGACACTGGGCACAATCTGAATCACTGTCAGCAGCAGCATAATAAACGGAATCGCTGCAATAATAATAAAAAATGACGCCTGGGCAGCGTACACCGTCATCTCATCGGCCACAAACTTGTCGTAAATCTGCTTAACCCTTATAATCAGTCGGACCATAAATACCCCTCTGCTCTCATTCTGTCAGTTGACATTTATAAAGATATTAGCACAGGGTCAAAAAAATAGCAAGGAGGGCAATATTTAATCCCAGAGCTCTATAAAACCGCTCTCGGGGATCACTGCGCACTCTGTGATATCCATATGGTCAATGCGGATAAAATGTCCGCCCTCAAGGCCATCGATCAGCCGCTCAATAGAGGCAGGGTCCCCCTGTACCTCCATCTCCACATTGCCGTCCCACAGATTCTTGACCCAGCCGGTCAATCCCAGCGGGCCTGCCAGATAGCAGGCCGTGTAGCGGAAGCCCACGCCCTGGACACGGCCTGAAAATATAATGTGCTTTCTTACGTTCTTCATGCTAGTGCCTCCTTGCATAAATAACTGAGTTATAGTGCCTGATATCTGCGTCAGGTGTGCGTCTGCGAAGCGACGGCGTAGCGGACCCTACGGCTAGCTTCGCAGGCGTGCTCCTGGCGTAGATAGCGGGTGCTATGACTTAGGTATTTATGAAACGAGGTACTAGTGCCTCCCGGCGTATCCTGCAATTTCGTGCTTCATCTTATTGATAGCTGTGGTCAGCTCATTTAAGTCGCTGTAGGGTCCCAGTTTTGCATCCTCCACATCCCACTTGTGGGCCTTCAGAGCCTCCGCAATACGCCTGTTCTCGCAAAAGGTCTCCGCCACCCGGCTTAAGCGTCCCATAATCAGGAACATTCCCGAGATGAGGATCGCCGCAGTACAGCCCCACACCGTCAGCTGTGTCCTGTCCGCAAGACGCATGGCTTCCGTGTAAACACGTGTGGAATCTGTGAAGGTCCGCACTACCACCACCTTGGCACTGGCAATCTGCTCCGGCATGGAATCCCTCAATTGTTCAATAGCGGTGCTTGAGTGTTCCTGTTTCAGTATACCATACTGGTAATTATAAAATTCCTGAATTTTATTGACATTTTCAT